>NZ_JAVLBN010000037.1:0-21427 GCF_031581065.1 Salibacter sp. | reverse complement strand
CTGTAGGCACGGAGCACATTAATGGAAATCAGGATTATTTCCATGATCCTTTGCGGTCGAAATTCCGAAAGGAAAGCCTCATTCTCAAACACCTTCCCAAGTGCCGTTAGGCACGACTCACAACTAACTCTGGGTGCTAGCCCAGAGCTTATGAAGCTGCTTATTTGGTAACGAGTGCTGTAGGCACGGAGTATATTAATGAAAATCAGGATTATTTCCATGATCCTTTGCGGTCGAAATTCCGAAAGGAAAGCCTCATTCTCCGACACCTTTCCAAGTGCCGTTAGGCACGACATACAACTAACTCTGGGTTTCAGCCCAGAGCTAATGAAGCTGCTTGTTTGGTAACGAGTGCTGTTGGCACGGAGCACTTTAATGGGAATCAGGATTATTTTCATGATCCTTTGCGGTCGAAATTACGAAAGGAAAAACCGAAATCGTAGATTTCATTTTTTGTTTTCATCAAAACACGCAAAGAACTTTGCTCATTTGCTGAAAACAAAAAACCCTGAAGCTCAGCTTCAGGGTTTTTCCTTTCTTGTGATCGCGGCAGGATTCGAACCTGCGACCGTCTGCTTAGAAGGCAGATGCTCTATCCAACTGAGCTACGCGACCAACTTTAACCATTTTACAAACGGAGTGCAAATTTAGATATTTTGAGCATACTCGAAAGCCTTTTTATCAAAAATGGATCTGATTCCAAAACTTCGCTCTAAACACCTCTCACTTAGCTCTCATTTTTTATTTATTTTTTCGCACTATGGAACAGCCACCCATTCATTTGTTCGACATAAAAATTCAGGAACCGGTTACGAGTCTGACTGATGTTATTGTGGGAGTAGCCTGCCTTATAGCCTTCCAGTTACTCCGTTCAAAAACTCCGGAAACCAAAATGTTTTACTATTTCCGCCTGTTTTTTCTACTCACCGGAATTGGTACAATACTGGGCGGAATACTAGGTCATGCTTTTCTCTACACAATTGAAAATGACTGGCTCAAAACACCCGGATGGCTCATCAGCATGGTAGGTGTTACCATGATTGAACGAGGTTGTATCGAACACTCCAAAAATCTGCTCAAACCAAATCTGCTGCGCTTTTTTAAGGTTCTGAATATTGTGGAGCTACTCGTTTTTATGGCGCTTTCGTTCTACTACCTCGATTTCTTTTACGTAAAAGTTCACTCCACTTACGGACTCGTTGTCGTGGTTTTTGCGTTCGAACTCTACGTTTACCTCAAAACGAAACAAAAGGAAATTATTTACATCCTCATCGCAGTGCTCTCAATGGTAATTTGTGCAGTCGTTTACACGGCAAAAATGGCGATTCACCCGTTTTTCAATCATGCCGATTTAGCGCATGTTTTTATGCTCATCTCTGCCATTTTGTGCTACAAGGGTATTTCCAGGATGCAAAAAATCAGTTACGGTCAGAGCCGGCAGACCGCCTGAGTTCATCGATATGGCGCGGCAAACTATAAGTGACCATGGTTTCGTTCGAGCCCAAAACGTACCGCACAACACCTTCCTCATCGATTAAAAAAGTTCGCGGATAACCTAAAACAAAAAAGCTCCTGGCTGCCGATTTTGTAATTGTGTAGTGGTCAAAGTCAAAATCTGAAGTTCCTTTTAATTTCTCATCAACAGAAAGTGCTACAAACTGGATAGTAGAATCATTTTTATACTTCTCTTTAACTTCATTGAGCCAGGGTTTCTCCAGCCTGCAGGGTAAACAGTTGTTAAACCAAAAGTTCAATACCGTAATTTTTCCCTCTAAATTTGACGGAGTAAACGTTTTTGAACTATCTCCCGAATAGGCTGTAAAGTCTGGTGTTTGTTTATTGATCATTTTTATATTACAGTAAGTCCTGTAAGCCTCAACTGTTTTTTCTTTACCAGTTGATAGATAAAAGCAAGATTTGTTTGTACTCTCCCATTCTTGTTTGAAATACGGATTCGGCTCTGACCGATAAACATACTCGCCACTATCAGTGATGATCTTTACGACTCCATTATTAGGAACTTCAACTTCAATGCTATCCCCAAAGTAGTGAACGATTCCTTTTGGATCAAACTTTACAGCGTTGATCATTGAGTTATTTACTTTGAAATATTCATACGAATAACTCTTGAAACCTTTTGTTGGCTCAGGATTTGACTGTGATAAAGTGATGAGACTAAAAGAAATGAAAAAAATTAGGAGAGTAGTTTTGAGCATAGTTCAGGGTTTGCTCAAAACTATAAAAACTAGAGACTGGCTAAAAGTGTTTAATAAAAATTCTCAAGGTGCGCGTTCTGAGAACTCCAATAAAGTTGAAGAAATAAATTGCACCAAACAATTAGACTACTTAGATTCGTTATGTAAAGACAAGCAAAATATTTATGAAACTAGACGCTGATTTTTTCAACAATATAAATTACGAATTACAAAAGCCTAAGGCCGGTAATATTCTCATTTCAGATCCATTTTTGCCGGATCCCAATTTCAGTCGCACAGTTGTATTGCTCACTGAACACAATGAAGAAGGAAGCCTTGGTTTTGTCCTCAACCGCGAATCAGATTTCAAGTTGAGCTCAATCATCGATGACATAACCGATTTTGATGCCAATATTTATGTGGGTGGACCAGTTGGACTGAATCAACTTTTTTACATCCACGGGATGAGCGATATCCTTCAAAACAGCAAGAAAATAATAGATGGTGTACACTGGGGTGGCGACTTCGACCAACTCAAGTTCTATATTGAAACCAAACAGGTTAAACCTGAAGACATTCGCTTTTTTGCCGGTTACAGCGGCTGGTCTCCGGGCCAGCTCGAAGCTGAGATCAAAGAAAAAACATGGATTGTGGCTCCCATCGAAAAAGAGCAAATCATGAAAGAAAGTGAAGATTACTGGAAAGAAATTCTGTCAGGACTGGGAAACAAGTTCAAGGTTATGAGTAATTTTCCTGAGGATCCGAATCTGAATTGATTCGCTCCACTTCAGCATCAGCAAACTGGTTTAAATACTCAACGAGCTGACTTGAAAATTTATTGAAAAAGCGTTTATTCCGATAAGCCAGAACCCACCTTATACCTGTACTGCAATTTGTAAAAAACACCTCATCAGCCATATTTAGTGTTTCGGGATGAATGGGAGATTGCAAAACCTCAATTCCGCCCTTTTTAGCAATTTCGATAACCTGTTTTCTCATCACTCCGGGAACACAGCCCTGAGTGACACCAGGGGTTATCAACTTCTGTTTCATAAGGACAAAAACGTTGCTGCTCGTTCCTTCACAAACATGACCAGATTCGTTGACCAGAATTGCTTCATCGAGCCCTTTGAGCCTCTTATAGTCTGATGCCAACACATAAAACAATGCATTGCTAGACTTGAGACTTCCTAACTGAGTAATCGGTTTTAAGTGATCAGTGTAAACATCAACGCTGAGCCCTTTTTTATTCAGTCCAAAACTACCGGGAGCCTCATCGATTGAAATTATCACATCAGCTTCACTCGTAACCGGTGTGTATCGCCCGCCATCTTTACGATAAAGAGCTAACCTCACAACAGCATCCTTCAACCGTGAACGCTGCATAATCTTTTTTGCTTCGCTGTAAAGCCACGTTGAATTGAGAAACTGCGGAGTTTTTAACCCAATCATTTCGGCTCCTTTTTCAAGTCTCCTCAAATGGTCATCGAGAAAAAGAAGCGTGTAATCATGAGCTTTGATCGTTTCAAACAGGCCATCACCATATCGAAAAGCGCGGTTTTTCACAGTCAGAACCGGCTTATCCTCCATCAATAACTCTCCGTTGAAGCTTATATATTTACTCATGCAGATGATCTAAAATAAACGAAATTGACGTATTAGACTCAATTTTAAAACATTTCACTCCCACCTTGCCTGCAGCTTCACAATCGCGATCGCTATCGCCAATCATGAAAGAGCACAATGGGTCAATGTTGTGCAAATAAATAGCTTTCTCTAAAAGTAGCGAATCCGGTTTTCTATCCAGTGACTTGCTCACAACATCGTGATTGGGCGAATAAAAAAAGTCATCGATCTCCACCCCTTGCTCACTCATTTGGTTCTGAAAGAAACGGTGAACTTTTTGAACATCCTCGTGACCGTAAAGCTCCTTTGCAATTCCACCCTGATTGGTGATAACAATCAGTTTATAACCGAGTTGTTGAGCTTTTTGTAGTGTTTCAGCCACATCGGGCAAAATATCAAAATCTTCAACCCTGAATGTGTATTCGCCACGTTCGCGGTTGAGAACTCCGTCACGATCTAAAAAAAGGGCCCTGTTGCTCATGAAAATAACCTGCTGACTGTGTTGACAATTTGATTGACGAAATCCATCGCTAAAACAGGCTTGAACAGAATTGTAACTACAGCCCCGTAAATTGCTCCCCAGTAGTGAGCATCATGAGCGATATTGTCCTGTGAGTTTTCCATTCTGTTCTCGTACCACAGGTAGAGTATACCAACGAGAAATGCCGGAATTGGAATAATAAAAAACAGGTACAGTAAATTGACAGGGTGCATGATGATGTAGCTGAACAAAACTGAAGCCACTGCCCCACTCGCGCCAACTGCTGCGTAGTTGTAATCGTCTCTGTGCTTTTTGAGTGCCGGTAGAGAAGCTACTAGAACTCCTCCCAGGTACAACACGATGTAATACAGCGTTCCTTTGGCTCCGAACATCGCAGCGAAATTACTTTCTACCACTCCTCCAAATTGCCAAAAAACAAACATATTGATAAACAAGTGAGCCCAGCTTCCGTGTATAAAGGCGTGAGTAATAAGCCGGTACTGTTCTTTTGCGTGAACAACATGATAAGCACTGAACTTCCACTTCTCGAATTTTGAGAAGTCATTGAAAGCTGCAAAACTCATAATAACACATGCTGCAATGATGACATAGGTTACAATCATAGAGGCAAAGTTGAGTAAAAAAAAGGTACTGGTGAAGTTTCAACATTAAGTTGTCCCGAACATATTCTATTAATCTATTTTAGTATAATTGTCTCTTTGAAAATCAAACCTGTCTTAAAATATGAAATCTTCATTTTTAAAAATCATTTTAATTTCTATTGTCAGTTTTTGTTCAATATCTTCAATAGCTCAGCAAAAAGTATTACTTCACGACACTGTAGACGCATACGCAGGAGGAGGGTATTTAGGAAACATTAATCTTGTTGCGTTAGATAACATGGCAATGCAACAAACACATGGTGTTATAGGCCACTATACATTCTTTCATAAAGATGTGGTTTTTAATCTTTACGAAGCTTTTTTATTTGGATCTATCTCAGAAAGTCATTACGAAGATGAGTTGACAGAGATATTTGAAGGTACAAGCTTTGGTGATAAGAATATTTCTCATATTGATAACCTTGATGCTAATTACTTCAGTTTTGGTTCTAAAAGTGGTGGTGATATTGGCTTTAGAATTTTTGAAACGAAATCTTCAAGGCTCGATGCTCTTTTAGGAGTGAGTTTTGGATTTAATTTCCCTTTTATTACCAGTCTGAACTCTGATGTAAATGTACATTTTGAGGATGGATCTCAAGAAAGCCTGGAGTTTGAGTCGGGTTTTAACTTTAACCTTATGGGGGAGCTTTACACTGGCATTCGTTATGTCAACTTTTTCAGTGAAACTGTTGGGTTTACTGCAAGTATGATGGTGGGCAGTTACTACTCCTTTTGGTTTCACACTCCTAAAATAAGGGAGAACTTTAGTAATACTTCTTACTTTAGTTCTCCCAGGTCAACAGGAATAAATCTTTTTACTACTCCTTCTTCACAAATTATGCTTTCACCGCAAATAGGGCTGGTAATTAATCTCGATTAGCACTTAACTACTAACCGCAACCTGTTTATAAACTACTGCAACTATTATTTCCTGCTAAGTGATTTGAGTAACTTTGCAGCATGATACAAAGAATATGGGCATCCATACCATCCTGGTTGAAAAACCGCTACTCATTTACCATTTTGGTGTTTTTAGTGTGGATGTTATTCTTTGACCAAAATGATATTATCAGTCAAATCGAGTTGAAGCAACAACTCAATAGCGTTGAGAATAAACGCGAGTATTACAAAACACAAATCAAAGAAACGCGCTCTGATCTCGAAAACCTGCTCAACGATAACGAAAAGCTGGAAAGATTTGCCCGTGAACGCTACTTAATGAAAAAGCCAAATGAGGAAATCTTTGTCATTGTGGACGAAGAAAAATGATTTTTCTCTACTCACAACTTTTCACTTATTCTTTTTAGGTCACTCATAACTCGTCATGTTCGATCATTCTCCTGCGTAAAAAGAGTATACATGACACGATTCATCGCTGTTTTTCTTAATTTCGTTTTCATAATTACAAAAACTTATGAGCGAAACTCTCAGTTACGATTTTAAGGATGTTTCCTACGATGAATGGGAAGCGAAAATCCTCAAAGATCTCAAGGGAAAAGATCTTTCAGCAATATCAACTCAAACACTGGACGGCATTCCTGTTCAACCGCATTTTAACCGCGAAAAAACCACTGATAACAAAGGCGTTCCAGGAAAGCCGCCTTATGCCAGAGGAGCCAAAATAGACTCCAATGACTGGTTCATTAGTGAGATCATCGAGGGATCTGACCAAAAGAAACTCAACGGAGCAGCATTAAAAGCACTCTTAAATGGCAGTGATGCTCTTCAAATTAAAACACAGTTTGAATCGCTGGATGAGTTGCTCAACGACATTCAACTCCCTTACATTTCAGTTTCTTTTGAAAATGAGCAATCACTTTCAAAAAACATCAACGCTCTCGAGAGTTTTGTCAAGCAGCATAAATTCACAAAAAATGAAATCAAAGGCTGTTACGGTTCTGATCCAATTGGAAAGGCAATTTTAAAAGGTCAAAACATCGACTATGAAAACGTTTTTGAGCTCATAGCAAAGCACCATGAAAATTTGCCCCGGTACAGGTTCCTCAACATCAACGCTCAGCATTACCACAATGCCGGAGCATCACAAGCTCAGGAATTAGCCTACGCACTCGCTCACGGACACGAATATCTCGTAAAAGCTCTAGAAGCTGGCATTCCGATTGATGAAATCACAGCACGCTTACAATATACGTTAGCTGCCGGGACAGAATACTTCACTGAAATAGCAAAATTCAAAGCATTCAGAACCCTTTGGAGCAAAATCGTAGCAGAATATAAACCAGAACACAATTGCTCTCACTCCACTTATGTTGTGGGGCAAACATCAGCCTGGCAAACGACCATTGCCGATGAGTACAACAACATGCTCAGAGCCACAATTCAGTCGATGGCCGCTGCAAATGGCGGAGCCGATGAAATAACAGTGCTCCCATTCAATTATGCTTACGAGAACCCTACTCCATTCTCGCGCAGAATTGCACGAAACGTCAACCTCATCCTGCAAGAAGAATCTCATTTTGATAAAATCCTCGATGCCGCTGGCGGTTCATATTATATCGACTACCTCACAGATCAACTCGCTCAAAAAGCATGGACAATCTTCCGTGACATTGAAGCACTTGGCGGATTTGAAGAAGCGCTAAAAAAGAATTTCGTTCAGAACCAAATCGAACAGATGGCTGAAAAACAACATCAGCAATTCAATGATGGCAACAGGGTTTTAGTTGGTGTAAACAAGTTTGCAAAGGAAGATGAGGATCTGACAGAAAAGATCAAAAAAGAAGCTCGTGGTCAGAGCCAAACTGAGCCGACTGATTTTATGCCAATCACACCTTCACGACTCGCAGCGGAGTTTGAACTCAAAAAAGCGGAGGAAAAAAGCAATGCGTAAAGACTTTAGCAAAATAGCATATTCACAGGATAATACAGACCAAAAACTTGCCGATTGGGAAAGAGAAAAAGGATTCAAACCTGATCTTTCAACCCCTGAAAAAATCGCGCTGAAAAAAGTTTACGGTCCCAAAGATGCTGAAAAACTCAATCATCTCGGTTTTGTTGCAGGTATTCCTCCCTATTTGCGCGGCCCATACAGCACGATGTATGCGAGTCGCCCGTGGACAATCAGGCAATACGCAGGATTCAGTACCGCTGAGGAATCAAATGCATTTTACCGTAGAAACCTTGCTGCGGGCCAAAAAGGACTATCAGTGGCTTTTGATCTTGCTACTCACCGAGGCTATGACAGTGACCACGAACGCGTTGTGGGTGATGTTGGAAAAGCTGGTGTGGCCATTGACTCGGTTGAGGATATGAAAGTCCTCTTCGATCAAATTCCGCTCGATAAAATGTCGGTTTCCATGACCATGAACGGAGCTGTAATTCCGGTTATGGCCTTTTACATCGTAGCAGCCGAAGAACAGGGCGTTGAACCAAAAGCACTTTCAGGGACTATCCAAAATGATATCCTCAAAGAGTTCATGGTGCGCAACACTTACATCTACCCGCCAAAGCCATCAATGAAAATCATTTCAGACATTTTTGAGTACACTTCTCAAAATATGCCGCGCTTCAACTCGATCAGTATCAGCGGTTACCACATGCACGAAGCAGGTGCCACAGCTGATATCGAGCTGGCTTACACGTTGGCTGATGGTCTTCAATACGTGAGAACCGGAATTGAAGCCGGACTCAAAATTGACGACTTTGCCCCTCGCCTATCATTCTTTTGGGCAATCGGGATGAATCATTACATGGAAATCGCTAAAATGCGAGCCGGTCGATTACTGTGGGCTAAAATGATCAAAGAATTCAATCCTGAGAACGAAAAGTCAATGTCGCTCAGAACCCATTGTCAAACATCAGGGTACAGCCTCACCGAGCAAGATCCATTCAACAATGTGGCGCGTACCTGCATTGAAGCTATGGCTGCTGCATTTGGTGGAACTCAGTCGCTTCACACCAATGCGCTGGATGAAGCCATTGCACTACCGACAGACTTCAGCGCGAGAATTGCGCGCAACACGCAGCTTATCCTGCAAAATGAAACAGGCATCACGAATGTCGTTGATCCGTGGGGCGGTTCTTATTACGTTGAAAAACTTACTCAGGATATTGCCGACAGAGCCTGGGAACACATCCAGGAAGTTGAAAAACTGGGCGGAATGACCAAAGCAATCGAGAGTGGTGTTCCGAAAATGAGAATCGAAGAAGCTGCTGCGAGAAAACAGGCCCGCATCGACTCCGGAAGAGATGTTATCGTTGGAGTTAACCGATTTGAGACTGAAGACGACATGGATATCGACATCCTTGAAGTCGACAACACAAAAGTGCGTAACCAGCAAGTTGAAAGACTCAAAGAACTTCGCGAAAAACGCGATCAACAAAAGGTTGACAAGGCTCTGAAAGAGCTCGAAGAAGCAGCAAAAAGTGGTAAAGGAAACTTACTTGAACTCTCAGTTGAGGCAGCTCGACACAGAGCCACACTGGGTGAAATATCACTCGCTATGGAAAAGGCTTTTGGCCGCTATACAGCTAACGTAAAATCAATTTCAGGCGTGTACTCATCAGAAGCTAAATCAGATAAAGAATTCGAGAAAGCCTGCAACCTGGCCGATAAGTTTGCTAAACTCGAAGGTAGAAGACCTCGCATCATGGTCGCTAAAATGGGACAGGACGGTCACGATCGCGGAGCAAAAGTGATTGCAACGAGCTTTGCCGATATCGGTTTTGACGTTGATATTGGCCCACTTTTCCAAACACCAAAAGAGGCAGCAAAGCAAGCTGTTGAAAATGACGTTCACATTTTGGGGGTTTCTTCATTAGCTGCCGGTCACAAAACACTTGTCCCTGAAGTAATGCAAGCACTCAAAGAATTAGGTCGCGAGGATATCATGGTCATTGTTGGTGGTGTGATTCCACAACGCGATTACGACTTTCTCTATGATCAGGGAGTGATTGGCGTTTTTGGACCCGGAACTAAAATTTCAAAAGCAGCTATTGATATTCTCAACATTTTAATTGAAACTGTACCTGAATCATGAATGAAATCATAGACTTCTTTCATGATTATCAAACTATTATAACTGTTGTTGTCATAGCAGTTGTGGCAATCATTTTTGATCGGTTGCTGCGGTTGAGTATGAACAAATTTTTCGGTAATTCCTCGAGAATATTACGAGCCGATTTTACCAAATATATTCTGCTCAAAAATGCGGTGAGCTTCATAATCTTCATGGTCGCAACAGGGTTGATCGTTTACAATATCCCGGCTCTGAGGAAAATAAGTCTCACCCTTTTTGCAGGAGCAGGGATTTTTGCAGCAATCATCGGGTTTGCTTCACAACAGGCATTTTCAAATATCATCAGCGGAATATTCATCGTTATCTTCAAACCCTTTCGCGTAGGAGATGTTATTGATGTTGGTCCGCAGGAAAGTGGTATTGTTGAGGACATCACCCTCCGCCACACAGTTATCAGGAGCTGGCAAAACCGCAGAATTATCATCCCAAATTCTATCATTAGCTCTGAGACCATCGTCAATAGTTCCATCCAGGAAGAGCTGACCTGTGAGCACGCTGAAATAGGAATCAGTTATGATTCTGATATTGAAGTAGCTTGTTCAGCAATAGAAAAGTTGGTTGCTGAACTTCCCAAATACATCGATGCGCGAACTGAGGAAGAGAAAAAAGAAGGTAATCCACTGGTCAAAACAAGAGTTGTACGATACGATGATTCAGCCATCATTATCAGAGCCTACCTGTGGGCAAGTGATGCTGTATCGGCTTTTATTCTAAAAACAGAATACTACCGTCACATCAAGAAAAGATTTGATGAAGTTGGTGTTGAAATTCCTTTTCCTCATCGCACAATTGTCATGAAAGAACAAAAAGCCGATGAGAAAAAGTAGAGCCAAAAGAAAATCGCACGGTTTTAGTCACAACTCACAAAAAGTGGGATTGGCTCCAGGCTCGCTTATTTATACTGGCGGAGAGCGCAACTGGAAACCTGAAATTTCTCTAATCACTTACGATAAAGAGAATATCGACACTCAAAAAATCGATCAATTATCAAAGCTACCTCATTTAGACACAAACAAAGTCAACTGGGTAAACATAGATGGAATTCACGATGTGGATTTGATCCAAAAAACGGGGAAGCGATTTAATTTGCACGCACTCGTCCTCGAAGATATCGTAAACGCTAACCAACGCCCTAAAATTGAAGAGTTTGAAGATTATCTGTTTTTTACAGTTCGCGTGATTAGGGTTGATGAGAAAGACGGGGAAATACAGGAAGAACAAATCAGCTTTATACTTGGCGATCACTTTGTACTCTCTTTTCAGGAGCACAAAGGTGATATTTTTGATTACGTTCGTGAGCGTCTCAAAAACAAACTGGGTCGCTTGAGGTCTGCCGGATCTGACTATTTGGTTTACTCACTTCTCGACACTGTTGTGGATCACTACTTTGTTGTGGAAGAGAACATTACAATGCGTATTGAGCAACACGAGTTAGAAATCATTCAGAACCAGGGGAGCAAGAATCTCAGCCAAATGATTTTAGGTCTCAAAGACCAGGTTTTGATCATGCGAAAAGCGGTTGTGCCTTTGAGAGAAGCTGTAGCGAATTTGAAGAAAGGCACTTCCTCACTCATAGCTGACGGAACCATCAACTTCCTCAATGACCTTTACGACCACATTAATCACCAAATTGATGGTGTGGAAATGTCGCGTGATTCCATTACAAACCTCATCGAGCTCAATAGTATTTATCAAAACAACAAGCTGAATGAGATCATGAAGGTGCTCACTATGATCTCTACTGTATTTATCCCGTTGAGCTTTTTAGCCGGTCTTTACGGTATGAATTTTAACAACATGCCTGAACTGGAATATCAGTACGGCTACTATTGGGTTCTGACCGTGATGGGGATTTTAATAATTTTGATGATTCTATTTTTTAAACGCAAAAAGTGGCTGTGATATGTTTGGGGATATGATGAATAAAATTCAGGAAGCAAAAAAACAGGTTGAACAAACTAAAAGTGATCTTGATAATAAGCAAATTGAAGTAGAAAAAAACGGTGTTAAAGTAGTTATTACCGGTAACGGAGCTGTAAAGGATATCGAGTTACCTGATGACTTTCAACAACTCGAAAAGGAAGAACTGGAAGATTTGATCACACTTGCCGTTAGCGAGGCTGTTTCCAAATCAATTGAGATGAAGGAGACTTCACTAAAGGATGCTGCTCAGGGTATGCTGCCAAACATACCTGGTATGGATAATCTCTTTTGAGATATTTTATTCTGAAGCATCGGGGTCTCGTTCTGTTTTATTATTTTAGGAAGGCATTTAAACTTTCAAGACCCCATGAGATTATTCCTTTGCCTTTTGTTCCTCAATATGGCTGTGTCTTCTTTTGCTATTTGTCAAAATAACACCCTCATTATCAAGGGTACTGTTTATTACAAAAGCAATCGGTTAGAAAACGTAAAAGTAGAGGTATTTGCCAATGGCAAACTAACTGAAACTGTAAAATCAAACAGTAGAGGCAAGTTTTCATTGAAGCTGAATGGTAAAGGTAATTACACTCTGCGATTTAAGAAGAATGATTATTTTGACAGACAAATGGTGTTTAGCGCACATCCAAAAAACGACTTTGGGCGAGAGCGCTTTTCATTTGAAATTGATATGTTCAAATTCTCAGAGGATGAAACTCCTGAAGAGGTTACAAAAGTTCCGTTGATAGAATATATCGAAAATGAGAGTCAATTCAAGTTCACTCAAAACCTTTAGTTGCAGTCTTTCCCTGAAATTTTGAAATTGTGAACTTTAACAGGAGTTTGATTATCGCCTTTGAATACTGACAGATTGAAAGAAACCGAATCATTTTCATTTGGTACATAAACATCGAGGTATGAGCATGTATCACACTCGAGTTTTACGGTTGAGTACCACTGGAATCTTTCACCATCTTTTTTATCGAAACCGATTTCAATCATTTTTCCGCTACAAGCTGAAAATTCAATTGATCCGCATACGCCTTCACGGTACTGTTGAACTCCGGCAGCATCAGCAATACATTCGTTTCCGTAAGTATTGCCATCACAACCGCAAACCGGTTCGTAATACTCTGGACATGCCTCGTTTGTGATACTATCGGGATTGATACATGAATCATCAGTTTGGCAGGAGCCTGTTGTCCAATCAGAAATACCGTAAACATAATATGCCTCACAAGCATTTCTGTAAGTATTACCGTTGCACCCACAAACAGGAGAGTCGTAATCCTCACATTCAAAATTATTGTTTTTGTGATCTGAACTGTAGCAGGGAGCTATAGGTTCTGGTTTAACTTCTGTATCTTCTTTCTCACATGATGTGAGAACATTGAGTAAAACAATACATAGTACTGCTAACAGGAAGCTCCCCATCACTTTGAGAGCTCTTTTTCTTATCGTTCTTGATTCAACATCCATCCAAACTATCCTTTTTGCTTCATCTTTAAGAGACAGAACACTCCAAAATGGTTGCATAAGCCAGGATAGTTACAGATTAAAAATTAGACCTGCTCGTACTGAATATCTTTGAGTATTGTTCTCAAACGGACTATCCTCGTTGAGATTTGTGAAATGAGAGAAACGAGGCTCTGAATAAAACATGATGCTTTCCGTAATCGAGTATCCAATTCCCACACCAGCATTGAGGCTCATATTTGTGAGATAATTTCTGCTCGCTCTACTTTCTTTCTCTTCAATATTGATTTGTGACGAATTGTACTGAATATCTCGCGATTGATAAATATCCACCGCAGCTCCAACAGATCCGTAAATTTCAAACCTGTTCATTTTCGTTCTGTAGCGAACCTCTAATGGTACGTTAACACTGCGCATTTGATAATTTAGAAAGAGAGTATCTCTTACCCTGTTTGAAATAATTTGCTCCTGTTCAACAAAGTGGTTTTGAAATTGACCATCAGGAGTTGGCGGACCTGCCGGTAGAGGAATCATGCGTTTTACCGTAATGGATACCTGTTCCTCTACATCGTAATAATATCGCTGATTTCCTGAAAATTTAGTGTACTCAACTCCAGACACAACCGAAAAATGATTTCCTATATCTAAAATGGCCTGAGCGCCAAAGTCAAATGCACTCGTCACAGACTTACTACTCTCTAGTTTATCCAGTGATCGATAATCAGCTACATCATTAGAGAAATTGTAGTAATTGAATTCTGCAAAGTCAATCACCTTTGGATTCTGCAAGCTCATCCCTGCAAAAACACCAACTCTTAAATTCAGTTTACTTGCTATTTGTGGAAGCTCATCAAACGTGTAAAGAGTAGAATTTTCTGATAATTCTCCGGCATCAACATACTCAGATCCAATCTCAGCTCTAAGCATATCCATTTTCATAAGCTCGTGTTGAGCATCACTGCTAATCTCTATAGGCTGATCCTGCTCTTTTGTATTAGCCTTTACCAGTTCACGGTCAGATCCATTATCAGCCGGCTTTTCGGCCCTTCGTTCAGCTATGTTAGAAACAGGCTGGCTTTTCGTTTGGCTCTGATCGTTATGAATTTGAGCTTCAGAAATATCATTATTTTCAAATTCAGTTTTGTTGTTATGAGCAAGTTGATTTTCTCCCTGAGACTTGACCTCTTTTTGCTGTTCAGAGTCTGATGACTTCTCAGCCACAACCTTTTCAGCTCGATTTTCTATCAAGTCATCAGCTACATCATCGTAATTGAAAATAATTCCGGAAGCAAAAGCGACCAACAATGCTACAGATGCCACCCATCTCAATGCCGATACATAGTTCAATATACGGTATGGCCTGCTGCTATCGAGATCTCGCTCAATAGCACTCCAAACACTTTTTGACGGCTCTTCCCGAACGTTGCGTGCTGCCTTCCTAAATATGTTGTCAAACTCCCTATCCTGCACTTTGACCGTTTTGCGCAACTGAGCGTTTATAAAGCTCAATCACTTTTGTTTTCAATAATTTACGTGCTCTCGCTAATTGAGATTTACTGGTTCCGATTGAAATTTCAAACTTTTCTGCAATCTCTTTATGAGTGAATCCCTCAATAGCGTACAGACTAAAAATTTGTCTGTAACCATCAGGTAAATTGTCTACCAACTTCGTCAACTCCTCGTGTTCAAGACTTTGCATAGCATCATTCAATACAGATTTATCGATCGATAATGATTCAACTTCTTCATCAGAACACCTGTATCGTTTTTCTTTATCGATATACCTGAGTGCTGTGTGAACAAGTATCCTGCGCATCCACCCTTCAAAAGAACCTTCTCCTTTGTAAGTTTTGATAGACTTAAAAACCTTAATGAACGATTCCTGCAAAATATCTTCAGCGAGAGCTCTATTTTGTGCATATCGCATGCTTACACCAAACATCTTTGATTTGAAAAGGTTATAGAGTTCTCTTTGGCATTTGCGATTTCCATCGCAACAGCCATCAATCAAACTATTGAGCCTTTTGGTGTAAACTAATTCCACTAGGGTTCAAAATTAATTTAAAATTAAGTTATAAAGTTATGAAATCTTTAATCATGTTTTAAGAAACCAGTCTATTTTTAAAAGGTATGACAAATATGAGAACAACGAAGCCTGTTATCCGTTTAAATTAATAGTAATTTCACAAAGATTTGTATTTTTGAATGACTCAAAACTGGAAGGATATGTTTAAGAATGTGGATATTATAGAAGAATTGACGAAGGAAAGAGCGAAACAACAAACAGCTGAAAAGAACATAATTGATCAGGCTACCTCCATTTTAAATGGAGATTTACAACTCGAGAAATCGATAGAAAACAGACTGATCAACCCTCAGTACGAATCAAACCAGCATTCAAAATACGATCAACTCGATACTGATCTTATTTTTTCAGAGCTTACGATAGAAAATATTTGTACTAAATACAGGTTACGCTTTCTACCTTCTCACCTCTTTTTGGGTGAAGTTCCAAAAGAAGCAAAAGCGAAAATCAAAAAAGTTGAGAAAGAAAATAAATTGACTTTTGAGAGTTTCAAGATTGTAGCTCCTGAAAGTCGCTTCAAATTGCGTGATGCAACTGAAGATCCAATTCTATTTGCAGATTTGGGAAACGGTAATTATTACATGATTCACAAATGGGGTGATGACATGGGTTGGTACCGAAACGCTATTCACTACCCCATGAGAAATATCACAACTTTAGGATTAACGGCTATTGTCCTGGGTCTACTCACGACTCTTGTTCTTCCAAATTCATTATTCCCTCAAACTGAGTGGAGTAACGCATATGCTTCAGGTTTAACAAAAATTTACATGGCATTTGTCCTCAGTGGCTTTTACTTTGTATCAGCACTTATCATTGGAATTTTAAAATCTAAAGAATTTAGTCAGGATGTTTGGAAGAGTAAGTTTTTCAATTAATAACATATTAAACATCAGTTTAATTACAGGGTTGATGCTATCATCAGCCCTTTTTTCGTGTAATTCTTCCACCGAAGGACCGTGCGGCTATACTGATCCCATTTTTGTCAAAATGGAGATCACTTCCATTGAACCCGCAGATGAAGAAGGAATCTACAACGTTTGGCTGCAGTTTAATAAAAGCATCTTAGCGCAGGAAGAACAAGAACTTGGAGAATTGCGCGATGTGAAAGTTACCTCATCTTATCTCGAAAAGAATCACCTCCAGGAGGGTATAACCTTAACAGGAAAAGTATCAGAACTCACAGAAGGCGATTGCGAACCTTACGTATTGAGCTGGAACCATGGTTTCTCTGAATAGCTTAAGGTTTCTTACTTTTGAGCCATGACTGAGAAAAGCGCCCGTGAAAAAGCCATAGATCGGTTCAGATCCAAATCCAGAACAGCCTACTCTATCGAAAAAATAGTAGAGGGTGTATTTAAAGGAAATGCAAATTTTCTCAGCAAAGCCATCACACTTGTTGAAAGCTCAAATCCAACACATCACGAAAAAGCCCAACAAATTATTGAAAAGTGCCTTCCCAAATCAGGCAACTCAATTAGATTGGGCATAACCGGAGTTCCGGGTGTTGGAAAATCAACCTTTATTGAAGCTTTTGGCGGATATCTAACTTCAAAAGGATATAAAGTTGCAGTCCTCGCAATTGACCCCAGCAGTAGCATGTCTCGCGGTAGTATCCTTGGAGACAAAACCCGAATGAATGAACTGAGTAAAAACGATCGTGCTTTTATTCGTCCTTCTCCTTCCTCAGGTGCGTTAGGTGGAGTTGCCAACGCCACTCGCGAGAGCATTATTCTTTGTGAATCAGCCGGCTACGATGTTATCATTGTGGAAACTGTTGGTGTTGGTCAAAGCGAAACAACCGTTCACGGAATGGTTGATTTCTTTTTACTTTTAATGCTAAGCGGTGCCGGAGACGAATTGCAGGGCATTAAGCGCGGCATCATGGAAATGGCCGATTCAATCGTGATCAACAAAGCTGATGGCGATAATATACAGCCCAGTAAGAATGCTAAGCGCGAATATCAAAACGCCCTTCACCTATTCCCTCAAAAGCGCTCGATGTGGAGCCCCAAAGTGAAAACCTGCAGCTCAACTGAAGGAACCAATTTGGATAAAATCTGGGCTCTGATCGAAAAGTACAAAGAGCAAACAATGAAAAACGGTTATTTTGGTCAGAACCGAACCCGTCAGGCCAAAAACTGGATGCATGAAAACATTAACATCATGCTCAGGAACCGTTTCTATCATAACCAGTTGATCGAGAATGAAATTCCTCATTACGAGTCAAAGATTGCAAACAAGGAACTCAATCCCTACAAAGCAGCTAAAGAACTGATAGAATTATTTGATAAATCCACTAAAAACGAGACCTAAACTCTCGCTTGAGTCCTTCAATTGCCACTTTTTGTGGTAGATGTTCAAGTTGAGCAGTAACGCTCAAAATCATTTGCGTGAGATCAAAAGAAGATGCGTTCTCCTCACATTTCGATGCCGAAATATTGATTATCCTAATCGCTTCCTCTTTGCCCTGAACAACGAGTTTCCAGGCTTCGCTTGAAACGTAAAGCTGCTGGGTAAGATTGTGATCAAACTCATTGCGAATATTGGTCAACATAGCCATTTGGTGTTGCTGAGCCGTGAGTTTGCTGTTTTGAGAACGCATTGCAAGTTTGTCAGGAGAAATGCGTTCCAGGAATAAAATCAACCGCTCGTAAGCCTGAATCTTAGTTGGATTCACATGATCTTTTGATTGCTTCCTGAGCTCAAGAGCTTTTATTTTTTCCTGATTCTCATGATACTGCTGAATCACAAAGTAAACAGTAGCTCCTACAATTCCCGATGGAATCAACAACTTAAAAAGTTCAAACAAATAATCCATATCAACTAAATTGGGCACCAAAGATTAGAAATTTTCACTGAACCCCCGCTGTTCACTACTTCGATGGCATATAAAAATCATTAGATTTGCAGTTCATCAATTGCGCAATATGAAACACGTTTCAAAGAGAGTCAAAGAGCTATCTGAATCGCAAACATTGCTAATGGCTGCAAAGAGCCGCGAACTGCAGGAAAACGGAGTAGATGTGATCAATCTAAGTATTGGAGAACCTGATTTTGATACTCCGGAGTTTATCAGAAAAGCTGCAAAAAAAGCTATCGATGATAACATTACGCACTACACTCCTGTTCCCGGCTTTCCAGAATTGAGAGAAGCGATTGCCCAAAAGTTAAAAAGGGATAATAAACTGGACTATTCGGCTGGTAACGTAGTAGTTTCTACGGGAGCCAAACAGTCTTTAATGAATGTGGTTCTGAGTGTGATAAACCCCGGTGAAGAATTGATCTTACCCGCTCCCTACTGGGTGAGCTATTACGCGATGGGAGAATTTGCTCAAGCCAGCATCAAAACGATTAAAACAACAGTTGAATCAGAATTTAAAATTACAGGTGATCAACTGGAAAAATCAATCACATCAAAATCGAAGCTTCTGATATTCAGCTCGCCCTGTAACCCAAGTGGGAGTGTTTACAGCGAGGAAGAACTCAGCGACCTCGTTCGTGTTATTCAAAAGCACCCAAACCTGGTTGTTGTAAGCGATGAAATTTACGAACACATCAATTATAGTGGTTCGCACGCGAGTTTAGCGCGATTTGAGGAAATAAAAGAACAGGTTGTAACCGTAAATGGCGTTTCTAAAGGATTCGCAATGACCGGTTGGCGAATTGGCTATATTGCAGCACCTGAGTGGATAGCCAAAGCAGCAATTAAAGTTCAGGGACAGTTTACCAGCGGGGCTAACAGCATTGCACAAATGGCTGCCAAAGCTGCTGTAGAGGCTTCTCCTGATTCTGTTTCATACATGAACGAAGCATTTCTCAAAAGGAGGGAATTGATTCTCGATCTAATCAAAGATATTGACGGACTCAAGACAGCAACACCACAGGGCGCGTTTTATGTATTCCCCGATGTATCGCACTTTTTTGGGAAAGACACACCCGAAGGAAAAGTAATAGCGCACTCAACAGATCTCTGTATGTATTTACTCAATGAAGTTGCCGTAGCTACTGTGCCGGGTGAAGCATTTGGAGACGAAAACTGTATCAGGTTGAGTTATGCGACATCTGAAAAAAATATCAGGCTCGCTATTGAACGCATCAAAACAGCATTGGATAAACTCAAATAAGTCAAAGTGGATCAACATTTAATCAACAGGGCATTTGATCAGTTTAAGCATCTCAAAGCTGTAGTGATTGGAGATGTAATGATAGACTCCTATTTCTGGGGCAAAACAGAACGTATTTCTCCGGAAGCTCCCGTCCCTGTTGTTTCTGTTAAGAATAAGGAAAACAGACTTGGCGGGGCAGCTAACGTAGCACGGAATATAAAAGCTTTAGATGCTGAAGTTTTCCTTTGTACCGTGATTGGAGACGATGAAGGCGGAACTACTTTTGAATCGCTCATGAAGGATGAGAACATGCCGGTTGATGGCCTCATCAAAGATGAAGCTCGTCCAACAACAGTTAAAACACGAGTTATTAGTCAGAGCCAACAAATGTTACGGATCGATGAGGAAACGATTTCACCTATCAATAGAAAGATCAATAAAAAACTGATCGAACGCATTCAATCTATCATTGAAAATGAAGATATTGATGTCGTAATTTTTGAAGATTACGATAAAGGATTGATCACACCTAATCTCATCAAACAAATTATTACTTTTTGCCGTGAACACGGTGTGCCGGTTACTGTTGATCCAAAAAAGAATAATTTTAAAGCCTACAAACACGCTACTCTTTTCAAACCAAATTTGAAAGAGCTAAGAGAGGGTTTAAAAATTGAAATGCCTGAAGTCAAAAAAGAAAACCTCGATAAAGCAATTGCGCTTTTAAATGAGAAAATCGAAGTTGACCAGGCTTTAATCACATTGTCAGAACGCGGGGTTTACATCAACACGGCTCAGGGATCTAAAATAATTCCGGCTCACATCAGAAACATCGCTGATGTATCAGGTGCCGGTGACACCGTAATTGCTGTTGCTTCGCTTTGCCTGGCACTTGGGATGGAGCCCGAGTTCACTGCACAGCTGGCTAATTTAGCTGGCGGACTGGTATGTGAGCAAATTGGTGTGGTTCCGATCAATAAGAATTTACTGGAAGACGAAGCCTTAAGATTGAGTAAATAATATATGAATATCAATCAGCTAAGAGAAAAAATTAACCTCTTCATTTACGACAGTAAAACGGAGGTTTTGAGATGGCTGAACATTATCAGTCTGCTTGTTTCTATTAGCTCGGTTGGGGTCATCATTTACTACTACGGATACAAGCACTCACAAGAGGTATTAGATTCCCTTTTCCTCTTCATGCAAGGATCTTTTGCTTTTTACATATTCCGCTACATCATACGGATCATCTATGATTTTGAGCCCAAAAAGTTTTTCAGGCGAACCTGGTTAGAGGGGTTACTCATTACCATGCTCATCGTAGATGCTATTAGTTACAATTTTGCCGGAACTCTTGTGATCCAGCAATTTTTCCAGAATATAGGTTTTGAAAATTTCACTGGGTTCTCTACCATATTTTTACAGTTTTACATTCTTATCATCGTTGCGATTGACCTCAAGAAAGAATCGCTAATGATCCCAAAAATCAAAATCAATCCCCCCAAGCTTTTTGCTATTACTTTCCTCATTTTAATGGCTATAGGTACATTTTTACTGATGCTACCTGAAATGACTGTAGCTGAAGGTGGCATGCCTTTTCTCGATGCGTTATTCACCAGTACTAGCGCATCTTGTGTCACTGGTTTGATCGTGGTAGATACAGGTGAGTTCTTCACTTTTAAGGGACAGTTTGTTATTTTACTTCTCATGCAACTGGGCGGTCTTAACATCGTTTCATTTGGATCGTTTACTGCACTCTTTTCAAAATTTGGTGTTGGCATGCGCCACCAGGATTCACTTGAAGATTTCATCTTTAAAAATTCAGTTTTCAGC
>NZ_JAVLBN010000036.1:0-21792 GCF_031581065.1 Salibacter sp. | reverse complement strand
AATGACCATCTCAACCGGAAAAGGATCACACAATTTACCAATTGTAACAGATGGATCTGGAGTTGCCAGTTTCCAGTTTGGAATAATATCTCTTGTCAGATCCAAAAACTTAGCTGCCAGTTGGTTCAAAACCTGCCCTTTGAAAGGTATCGGTTTTGGTAGTACTACATCAAAAGCGCTAATCCGATCGCTTACAACCATTACCAACAAGTCATTTTCGAGGTAATAAACATCGCGCACTTTACCGCGGTAATGACGGATCTGACCGTTAAACTGAAATTCTGGATTACCTGTCATGAGTTCTGTTCTTTAAATTGTGATTCGTAAGCATCAATAATTCGCTTCACCAATGAGTGACGGATGACATCACGCTCATCAAGCCTAACAGTTTCAATTCCTTTTACATTTTTCAAAATGCGGAGAGCGTGCTTGAGTCCGCTTTTTTGATTGTACGGTAAATCTACCTGCGATTCATCTCCGGTAATGATAAACTTGGCATTTGCTCCCATCCTGGTAAGGAACATTTTCATTTGATTTTCGGTAGCGTTTTGAGCTTCATCGAGGATTACAAAAGCGTGATCGAGCGTTCTGCCACGCATAAACGCCAATGGTGCAATCTCAATCACTCCTTTATCCACAAACATATCGAGCCTATCGCTCGGAATCATATCGCGGAGTGCATCGTAAAGAGGCAAAAGATACGGATCGAGTTTTTCTTTTAAATCGCCCGGTAAAAAACCGAGATGCTCACCGGCTTCAACTGCCGGTCTGGTCAAAATTATTCGTCTTACTTCTTTATTTTTTAAAGCCTTAACAGCAAGTGCAACCGCAGTATACGTTTTACCCGTACCTGCAGGACCTATTGCAAAAACGAGATCATTTTTATCTGATGAAGCAACAATTCTCTTTTGATTAATCGTTCGGGCCTTGATGATATTTCCGCTCGTACCATGAACTAAAATATCATTTGACTCTGATGCTTCTTTAGCCTTCATTTCACCTTCTTCTCCCAGCAACAACTCAATATTTTGCGGACTCAAAGAGTTATACCTGTTGTAGTGTTTGAGCAAGAGCTTCATTTTGTCATTGAATTCCTCTAACTCTTTCTTGCTGCCTCTGGCGGTTATTTCAGTACCGCGAGCATGAATCTTTAGTTTTGGAAAAAAGGATTTGATAAGCTGGATATTGGCGTTGTTCACACCAAAGATTTCTACCGGATTACTCGTTTCAAACTGGATTACTGTTTCTTGCAAAGGATTTTATTTATAAAAGTTTTACCGTACTATTTTGCTAATTTCGTGGAAGCAAAATTATTGATTTCGCTCGATCCTAAAACGCGCCATGCATATAATTACACTCACAACAGATCTCGGCTTAAAGGATTACTATGTTGCTGCAATTAAAGGCACTATATTAAAAGAATTACCAGATGCCAGAATTGTTGACGTAACGCACGAAATTAAAAAATACAACGTGCCTGAATCAGCATTTGTCGTTCGAAATGTATTCGAAGACTTTCCAGCGGGTAGTATTCATATAATTGGAGTTCGATCATTTGAAAGTGAAAACAATCCACACGTTGCAATTTTATACAGAGGGCATTTTTTTATTGGTTGTGATAATGGAATGTTCTCACTCATATTTGATGATAAACCAGATAAAATCATCAAGCTACAGATTAATAAAGAATCAGAGGTATCAGCTTTCCCTACTAAAGAAGTTTTTGTTAAAGCCGCTACTCATCTGGCAAGAGGCGGAACCATTGAAATGCTCGGTAACCCTATTCCTGAGCTATCTCAAGCAGTGGCCTTTCAACCCGTTATCGATCAGGATTACATCAGGGGAAACTTCCAGTACATCGATTCGTACGGAAACCTCATCACAAATATCAACCAACAATTATTCAATCGTGTTGGTCAGAGCCGAAAATTCAAAATTTCATTTAGAAACCCGCGATTTGAAGTAACCGAAATCTCCAGATCATATGAAGATGTACTGGAAGGAGACATTCTCGCTCTTTTTGGAAGTTCAGGTTTTTTGGAGATTTGTATCAATGCCGGCTCAGCCACCCGATTATTAGGTTTAAAACTCAACGAAACAGTAAGTATAGAGTTCTATGATCATTAGAATCGTCAAAATGACATTTAAGGAAGATCGCATCGAAACATTTCTCGAAAACTTCAATGCGAATAAAGAAAAGATAAGAGCTGTTGAAGGTTGTGAACACCTTGAGCTACTGCAAGATGTCGATAACGAAAATATTTTCTTCACATACAGCTATTGGCAATCTGTGGACCATCTCAACCAATACAGAAAGTCTAACTTGTTCAAAACCATTTGGAAAAAAACGAAAATCCTCTTTTCTGACAAACCCCAAGCCCGGAGTGTAAAGCGCAAAATATCGGTATAAAGCGCAATTTTTTTATCATTAAACGCTTTCTGTTAAAAACTTTTGTTATTTTTGTTGATATGAAACGAATTGTCATATTAACAATTATAGTATTAGGTGTTACTGTTGCAATTGGCCAACCTCAATCTCCAGCGCCAGATGGTTTTGGAGATCCTGGAGATCCTGTTGTACCAATTGACGGTATTTCATCCCTCTTAATTGCTGGTGGAATCCTTTTTGGCGGCAAAAAGGCATATGATCTCAAGAAAAAGAACGAAGAACATTTATCATAACATATTCCCTTTTATTTGGTAAAAGACTCTTTGAACATTCAAAGGGTCTTTTTTTTGCAATAAAAAAAGCGCGGCCCCATAAAGGAACCACGCTTTAACAGCATAAACGTCAATACTTAACTAATCAAGAGTTTGCTTGCTGTTCGCTTTGCACCTGCTCCGTTTCTCCATTACCGTTTTGATCTTCAGATTTGAGAGCTGTTTTGTCAACGGTAAACTGGATAGCATCTCGTGCAGCTTTTGTTCTCAAATAGTACATCCCTGTTTTAAGGCCTTTCTTCCAGCCATAGAAATGCATTGATGTGAGTTTGGCAAAATTCGCATTCTCCATAAACACATTGAGAGATTGAGACTGGCAAATAAATGCTCCACGATCAGCAGCCATTTCGAGAATAGACTTTTGACTAATCTCCCAGGCTGTTTTATAAAGCTCTTTGAGATTATCTGGAATCTCAGGGATATTTTGAATTGATCCATTAGCAGCGATCAATCTGTTTTTCATCTCTTCATTCCATAAATCTAGTTTTACAAGATCCCGCAACAAATGCTTGTTGATTACGATGAACTCACCAGACAATGTTCTACGGGTGTAAATGTTTGAAGTGTATGGTTCAAAACATTCGTTATTACCAAGGATCTGACTGGTAGAAGCTGTTGGCATTGGTGCCAAAAGAAGACTGTTACGAGCTCCGTGCTTCATTACTTCTTCGCGAAGTACGTCCCATTCCCAACGATCAGTTGGCTCAACACCCCAAAGATCGTGTTGGAACTTCCCTTCACTTAATGGTGATCCCTCAAAAGTTTCATAAGCACCCTCTTCTTTTGCCAGGTCTTTTGAAGCAGTCATTGATGCATAATAAAGCGTCTCAAAAACTTCTTTATTCAACTGGCGTGCTTTTTCAGAATCGAATGGATAACGCAACTGAATAAATGCATCTGCCAATCCCTGAATACCAATTCCAATTGGCCTGTGACGCATATTAGAGTTCTTGGCCTCTTTGACAGGATAATAATTACCGTCAATTATTTTATTGAGGTTCAACGTTACCTGATAAGTCACTTCAAACAATTTATCATGGTCAAACTCACCGTCTTCATTAATGAATTTAGGAAGGGCAATAGATGCCAGGTTACAAACTGCAACTTCATCAGGAGATGTGTACTCTATAATTTCGGTACACAAGTTTGAGGACTTAATAGTTCCCAGGTTTTGCTGGTTACTCTTTCCGTTAGCAGCGTCCTTGTAGAGCATATAAGGAGTTCCAGTCTCAATTTGAGATTCCAGCACTTTAAACCAAAGTTCCTGAGCCTTTATGGTTTTGCGCCCCTTGCCCTCTTTCTCATACTTGAGGTAAAGTTTTTCAAACTCTTCTCCGTGAGTATCGCTAAGACCAGGACATTCATTAGGACACATTAAAGTCCATTCACCGTTTTCTTCAACACGTTTCATGAATAAATCGGGAACCCATAAAGAGTAGAAAAGGTCTCTCGCACGTTGTTCTTCTTTACCGTGGTTCTTTTTCAGATCCAGAAAGTCAAAAATATCAGCATGCCATGGCTCTAAATAGATTGCAAATGAACCTTTACGCTTTCCACCACCCTGATCTACATAGCGAGCAGTATCATTGAAAACACGCAACATTGGTACGATTCCGTTAGAAGTACCGTTTGTACCGCGAATGTAAGACCCTGTAGCCCGAATATTATGTGCAGCTAAACCAATACCTCCTGCACTTTGCGAAATTTTAGCACATTGCTTGAGTGTATCATAAATTCCATCAATACTGTCATCTTTCATCGTTAAGAGAAAACAAGAAGACATTTGAGGCTTTGGTGTTCCGGCATTGAAAAGAGTTGGCGTGGCATGTGTAAACCACTTTTCACTCATGAGGTTGTACGTTTTAATGGCTGAATCGATATCATCTTTATGAATACCTACAGCTACCCTCATTAGCATATGCTGAGGACGTTCAACTATTTCGTCTTCAATTTTAAGGAGATATGCGCGCTCAAGGGTTTTAAAACCAAAAAAGTCATACTGAAAATCACGGTCGTAAATAATGCTGCTATCTAACTGCTCTTTGTTATCCATGATTACCTTGTACACATCGTCAGCAATCATGGGAGCTTTCTTGTTAGTTTTTGGATCTACAAACTCATAAAGATCAGTCATCGTTTCAGAAAACGACTTCTTTGTTCCTTTATGTAGATTCGATACAGCTATTCGTGCAGCTAATACTGCAAAATCAGGATGTTTGGTAACCATCGAAGCAGTGACTTCAGCTGCCAGATCATCCAGTACACGGGTAGTTACACCGTCATACAAGCCTTCTATTACTCGCATGGCGATCTGAACCGGATCAACAACCGGAGCCAATCCGTAGCAAAGTTTTTTAACTCTGGCCTGTATCTTATCAAATTTTACAGACTCTTTTCTGCCATCTCTTTTTACAACGTACATACTCATAAAATATCGCGGTTAATTATTTTAAAAATCTTCGTCTAGACTAAACTTGGCACTATCAGAATTACCTCCTCCTGAGTTTACACCAGCTTTTTGATATTCAGCAACACGCTTTTCGAAAAAGTTTGTCTTACCCTGAAGCGAGATCATTTCCATAAAGTCAAATGGATTCTTGGAGTTGAAAACCTTATCACAATCGAGTTCGAGTAAAAGTCTGTCAGCTACAAACTCAATGTATTGCGACATCAAATCAGCATTCATACCGATAAGCTTAACCGGTAGGGCATCTGTTACAAACTCTTTTTCAATTTCTACTGCGTCCAGGATAATCTCCTTAACGCGCTCTTTTGAAAGCTGATGCTTGAGATGATTGGTATAAAGAAGGCAAGCGAAATCACAGTGCATTCCCTCATCTCTTGAAATCAATTCATTTGAAAAGCTCAGTCCCGGCATCAATCCGCGTTTCTTCAACCAAAAGATCGAGCAGAAAGATCCTGAGAAGAAAATTCCTTCAACTGCTGCAAATGCAATTAATCTCTCAGCAAAAGATCCATTGTCAATCCAGCGAAGTGCCCAGTCGGCTTTTTTCTTCACACAATCCATCGTTTCAATGGCGTTGAACAAATAGTCCTTCTCTTTGGTATCCTTAATGTAGGTATCAATCAACAAAGAGTAAGTTTCGCTGTGAATGTTTTCAATTGCAATTTGGAAACCATAAAAGAATTTAGCCTCTGTGTACTGAACTTCATGCAAAAAGTTTTCAGCCAGATTTTCATTTACGATTCCGTCACTTGCAGCAAAAAATGCCAAAACGTGCTTGATGAAATGACGCTCATCGTCATTTAATTTTTCGTCCCAGTCTTTTAAGTCTGGATGAAGGTCAATTTCTTCAGCTGTCCAAAAACTGGCTTCAGCTTTTTTATAAAACTGCCAAATATCATCATGCTGGATTGGAAATAGCACAAACCTGTCTTTGTTTTCCTGAAGAATTGGTTCGTTTTTTTCCTGTTCTTTTAGCTTCTCCGATGTAGCTGCTATATCTTGTTGATCACTCATAGTTTAGAAGTTTATAAATTTCGCAAATAATCAGTAAAACACTGAAAATTAACAACTATCAATTAACAATCCTGATAATCAGGGATTGCGATTATTTTTTTGAACTCCTACAAATTTTGACAAAAAGCTTCCAAAAAGAGGTGCTAATTACTCCGTTTTAATTCACAAAAAAGTAGAGTTTTGAACAAAGTGATTTGAAATAGAGCTGTTAAAAATTTTTATCGGTCAGAACCAATTTAGCATGAATGGGACTTTCGCACTAATCACCCCTGTTAATTGCTTGTATGATTTGAAAATGCGTTTTGATAAACTAATAATTTGGAATAACTTCTAAAGCGATTGATCGATTTGCTCTAGTTCTTTATAGAAGCTCTCTCCGTACTTCCTTATGAGTGGTTCCTTTGTGAATTCAAACACCTTGACTCCAAGCTTGTCTCCTAACTTACAGGCATCTGAGCAGATATCCCACCTGTCGTAATTCACCGCTTCAAAATCTCTGTATTTTTTTACTCTAATAGGGTAAAGATGACAGGAAACAGGTTTGGGAAATTCAATTTTGTTATCGCGATAAGCCTGTTCTATTGAACATTTGGCTGTACCATCAGGATCGAAATTGACATAAGCGCATTCTTTTCCTTTTACCAATGGTGTTACCCATTCATTATCCCATGAATCGCGGATGTATTTACCCTGTGCCTCCACTGCCTCTATACCTTCTTTACGCATGTAGGGCTTCACCAACTCATAGATTTTATCCATCACTTCGAGTTCAGACTCCTCAACAGGAGCTCCCACATCGCCTTCTACACAGCAAGCTCCTTTACATGCTGATAAATCGCAAACAAACTTCTTCTCAAACAATTCGCTCGAAAGGATAACATCATCTATCTGAATCATGGCGGCAAATGTAACAAGGTTTTGGTTTTGACGGAATGTTTCCTGGATCTGACCGTTATTCATTCCTTCTTCATTTTATCTTTGTGTCCTTAATTTTAATTGAATCAAACGCGCATTTTCATGGCTCAAAAAGACGATACTTTAAAAAAGATTATTTCTCACTCTAAAGAATACGGATTCATTTTTCCATCAAGCGAAATCTATGATGGGTTGAGTGCAACTTACGATTACGGTCAAAATGGTGTTGAACTCAAAAACAACATTAAAGAATACTGGTGGAAGGCAATGGTTCAAATGCACGAGAATATTGTTGGGCTCGATTCAGCAATTTTCATGCATCCAACTACCTGGAAAGCCAGCGGTCACGTTGATGCTTTCAACGACCCGATGATCGATAACAAGGATTCTAAAAAGCGCTACAGGGCTGATGTCCTTGTAGAAGAGCACATTGAAAAGATTCGCGGTAAGATTCAAAAAGAGGTGAAAAAGGCAGCTAAGAAATTTGGTGGATCTTTCGAGGAAGCGATGTTCCTAAAAACGAATCAGCGTGTATTAAAATATCAGGATCAAATAAAATCGATTGAAGAACGACTCAAAACACTATTAACTGAAGAAGACTTTAAAGGCGTTAAGCAACTGATTGAGGAATTAGGTATTGCTGACCCGGTTTCAGGATCTAAAAACTGGACTGATGTTCGCCAATTCAACCTGATGTTTGCAACAGAGCTTGGTTCTTTGGCTGACGGAGCTAATAAAGTTTACCTGCGTCCCGAAACTGCTCAGGGTATTTTCGTCAACTTCCTCAACGTGCAAAAAACTGGTCGCAAGAAATTGCCTTTTGGAATTGCTCAAATTGGTAAAGCTTTTAGAAATGAGATTATCGCGCGTCAGTTTATTTTTAGAATGCGTGAGTTTGAACAAATGGAAATGCAGTTTTTCGTAAAACCGGGGTCAGAACTCGAGTGGTACGATTACTGGAAAAACTTGCGAATCAACTGGCACAAGGCTCTTGGATTCAATGAAGATCACTATCGTTTCCACGATCACATTAAATTGGCTCACTACGCTAATGCCGCTGCAGATATTGAATACGATTATCCTATGGGCTTCAAAGAACTGGAAGGAATTCATTCTCGAACTGATTTTGACCTCAAAGCACACGAAGATCACTCTGGAAAAAAACTACAATTCTTCGACCCTGAGGAAGACAAAAGTTATATTCCTTATGTGATTGAAACTTCAATCGGGTTGGACAGAATGTTTCTTGCGGTTCTTACCGAAGCTTATGAAGAAGAAAAACTCGAAGATGGAAGCGAGCGAACTGTGATGCGTATTCCATCTTTCCTGGCTCCTGTAAAGGCTGCTGTTATGCCACTTACCAAAAAGGATGGTTTGCCTGAAAAGGCACGTAAAATCATCGATCAACTCAAGTTTGATTTCAACTGCGAATACGATGAAAAAGACTCTATCGGGAAACGTTACAGAAGACAAGACGCTGTGGGAACTCCTTACTGCGTAACGGTTGACCACCAAACGCTTGAAGACAATACAGTAACGATTCGCGAACGCGATACGATGGAGCAAGATCGCGTTTCAATTGAAAATATTGAGCAAATACTTATTGAAAAAACGAGTCTGAAAAATGCACTAAAACAAATTTCAGCATAAATAAATTATAGCTACATACTTATATTGGCATGCCAATACCATTAAAAAAGGCTCTCTCAAAATTTTGAGAGAGCCTTTTTAATATATCGATTAATTAGAGCCTATTTATTTTTCTTCTTCTGTCATTTCGTTCCAGGCATCTTTTAAATCCATTTTGGTTTTCTTGAGAAACTCTTCAGTTTCATTTTTCATCTTAGTGAATTCTGTTTCACCTGATGCTTTTACTTCTTTAATTTTAGCATCGAGCTCTTCAATTTCATTCTCGATTTTTGTTTTTTGCATCTTCATTTTGTCTTTAGCGTCATCGCTAGCATCAGCTATTTTTTCATCAAGCTTGCTCAATTGATTATTGGCGTCAGACTTAAGTGCTTCGAGATCTTTAACTACTTTTTGTTTTTGTTCTTTAAACTCTTTTTTAGCGTCTTTCGCTTCTTTTTTCATTTCAGACTTAGCTTCAGATTTATCTCCGCCTTTGTCTGAATTTTGAGAGTTTCCTGAACAACTGATTGAAAGTGCAGCAATAGCTAAAAATGGAATTAATCTTCTTGTCTTCATAATGTGTTAATTTTGATAAGTTAAATACAAGTACATCACCAAAGATATAAATATTGATTTACAGATCCTTACGACTCCTGTTAAATTATTTTGTTAAATCACTTTCACAGTATTTGAAAGTATTTGTGAAGAATACTCTACACACTTTTGTCAATTGTAAGACATTCCATGAATGCTGGTGGAGTTAAATTTGTAATAAATATTGTTCGTTATGAAGAAAATTCTGTGCCTTTTAATTATAAATTTTATTTCAATTTTCACTTTTAGCCAAAGTGATGAAAAATTTGGCGTAAGTTCCAATACTATCCCATCCGGTTTGCATGTGGGAGATAACGCTCCTGCCTTTAAATCAATAGATCAAAATGGAGAAAAGTTTGATTTATTGGAGGAACTAAAGAGTAATACGGTGGTAATTTTATTTTACCGAGGCAACTGGTGCCCTGTTTGCAATAGATACTTAAAATCATTTGTTGATTCATTACAACTTATACAGGATAAAGGAGCACAGGTAGTTGCTGTTACTCCAAACGCATACGAAGGAGTGAACAGTATGAGTAAAAAGTTGAACAATCAACTCACGATAATTTCTGATACGAGTAATCAATTAATGAATCAATACAAGGTATCTTTCAATGTAACTGATGACTACCAAAAAAAGATTGAAAAAGCGCTATCGACTAATATTGCTGAATCTAATAATCAGAAACGAGCAAAACTCCCTGTTCCTGCTACATACATTATTGATAAAACCGGTAAGATTCACTGGAAGCAATTTGACCTCAACTATAAAAATAGAGCATCAGTTAAGAGTATTATCAACAATCTTCCAGATTAGTAAAAGATGGATAAACTATCCACATTCTTAGAATACGACTCAATTCTCTCGCGTCCTTCTAAGAAAGCTAACTCAACTAAAAAGCAATATCCGTGAACCTGAGCATTCATCTTTTTGGTGAGCTCGGCAGCTGCCATTGCAGTTCCGCCAGTGGCCAGGAGATCATCGTGAATGAGGACTTTCCAGTTTGGTTTGAGAGCGTCCTTGTGCATTTCTACTTCGCTGGAGCCGTACTCCAGGTCATACTTAAAAGTCACGGTTTTATAAGGTAGCTTTCCTACCTTTCTTATAGGTATAAAAGGTTTTTGAAGTCTCTCAGCTAAGGCTGCTCCCAACATAAATCCCCTACTCTCAATCCCGATGATAGCATCAATTGGTTCTGACCGATAAAAGTTTTCCCAATAATCGAGAATTTCAGTTACCAGTTTAGGCTCTGATAGAATTGGTGTTATATCTTTAAACTGAATTCCTTCCTTTGGGAAATTGGGAACGTTCCTGACGGCTTTGCGTACTTTTTCTGATAATTCCATGCTCATAAAATGTTGAGCGAATTTACAAAATCATTGATTCGTCAAACAAAACAAGTTTACAGTTGCTAATTTTGCAGTATGTCTGATAATAAAATCCTCGATGTTTTGATCATCGGAGCAGGTCCAATCGGCTTGGCTTGCGGAATTGAAGCAGAAAAAAATGACCTCTGTTACCAAATTGTTGATAAAGGCAAGCTGGTCAACTCAATCTACAACTATCCGCACGGAATGCGCTTTTTCTCCTCTTCTGAAAAGCTTGAAATTGGCGGTGTACCTTTCATTTCTCACACCCACAAGCCAACGAGAGCTGAGGCTCTGGAATATTACCGCAGAGTCGCCATGTCGTGGGATCTGAATATTACGCTGTACAATAAGGTAGAATCTGTTGAGAAACAGAACGATCTTTTTGAAGTCAAAACTGCAAAAGGAAATTTCACCGCTCAATCGGTAGTAATTGCTACTGGCTTTTACGATTTGCCTCACAAAATGGATGTAAAGGGAGAAGAGTTACCCAAGGTGATGCATTATTATAAGGAACCTCATCCGTTTTTCGGTCAGAACCTGGCGATAGTAGGTGCCAGCAACTCTGCCGTGGATGCTGCACTTGAGTGTTATCGAAAAGGAGCGAATGTTACAATGATCGTGAGAAGTGAAGAAATTGGAAGGAGAGTGAAATACTGGGTGAAGCCTGATATTGAAAACAGAATAGCTGAAGGAAGTATAAAAGCTCTTTTCAATTCACAAATTGAGGAAATTCAAGAGGACTCTATCAAGGTTAACCACAATGGCGAAAAGATTGAGTTGGAAAATGACTTTGTGCTGGCTCTGACCGGCTATGAACCAAATTATTCATTTTTGGAAGAAATGGGAATTACCTTTTCAAAAGACGGAAAACGCGTCCCCACTCATGATACTGAAACGATGGAAACGAACATTGATAATATTTTCCTCGCAGGTGTTATTTGTGGTGGTATGGAAACGCACAAGTGGTTCATTGAAAACTCCCGTGTACACGCTGAGCAAATTATGAAAGTACTCAAAGAACGATCAAATAAAGTGATTGCTTAAATTGGTCGCGACAAAAAAGCTGATTATGAATATCATTTCCTGGAATGTAAACGGTATTAGAGCCGTAATGCGCAAAGACTTTGAGCAACAACTGAAAGATTTGAATCCTGATATACTGTGTTTGCAAGAAACGAAAGCTCAGGATCATCAGGTTGAGGATACTTTAGAAAAAATTAATGGCTATCATATCTATTCAAACTCTGCAGAACGAAAAGGATATTCAGGAACAGCTATTTTGTCCAAAAAGGAACCTCAAAAAGTTATGTATGACATTGGTGTAGAAGAACACGACAAAGAAGGTCGAATCATCACTGCCGATTATGGTGACTTTTATCTCGTTACTGCTTATGTGCCAAATTCAGGAAATGAGTTAGTAAGACTGGATTTCCGAACAGACTGGGACAAAGAATTGCGAAAGTTTATTTTAAACCTGGAGAAAGAAAAACCGGTCATTTTGTGTGGTGATCTCAATGTTGCTCATCAGGATATTGATATCGCAAGACCCAAGTCAAACTACAATAAATCAGCAGGTTTTACTCAAAAGGAAATTGATGGTTTATCTGCTTTGCTCGATGAAGGCTTCATCGATGTATGGCGCAGCCAACATCCCGATGAAGTTAAATATTCATGGTGGAGCTACCGTTTTGGAGCTCGCAAAAAGAACATCGGCTGGCGGATTGATTATTTTATAGCAAGCGAAAAGATTGCTGATAAAATTAAGCGTTCATCAATCATGAATGATGTAATGGGAAGTGACCATTGCCCTGTCGCTATTGAACTTGATCTATAAAAACCAAAAATGTCTTCCTTTCTCAAGATTATGTGATTGAAGAAATCCTTCAATCTGCATTCGCTCATTCTCGGGAGGGTAAACAGCTATTAAGATTTTAGGGTTCTCAATCTTTGCAAGTGTGGAATAATGGTAAATATTTTCATTTCCCTTTAAATCGAGTTGTAAATAATTCACTTCTTTTTTGGTCAGAACCTGTTTAGCCAGCTTAGCCTTTTTCCCGGATCCAAAGATCACCAGTTGGTCATTTTCCTCAAGAACATTATCTAAAAAGAAAGCAACCTTGAGATCAAAAAATGCTTTTTGCTGATAATGTGTACTATTTCGAGAAGTTCTTTTGGGATGCTCTCGCCACAAGTGAGTCACTTCGTTGACCGATTGAAACTCGACTCCTGCCCTCCAAAGTAAAAGTATCATGTGGTAATCCTCAGGGTAAATCAATCTCTCAAAAATTTTCAATTTCTCAAGATGCTCTTTGGAAATCAGCCAATTTGGAGAGGCCACAACACACTCTCTAAACATATTCTCCGTAAACTTTTCATTTGCTACGGTATCATTCAGCCATTTTTCATATTCAAGATAACCACTACTCACCTCACCTTCATCGCAAAAATATTTCACCAATCCGGTTGTAAGGGCTTCTCTATTTTGGACTGCTTTTTCAATTAATACTTCCAGTTTATTTGGCGGCATTCTATCATCTGCATCCATCCTTGTAATAAAATCACCAGTAGTTTTGGTCAGAGCCAGTCGTAAAGCAGGGATTATCCCATCAGCTGAGTTTTGGTAGTACGTTATTGCTGGATCTGACTGTGAAAAGGAGTGAAGAATTGAAAGTGAATCATCTGAGGAATGATCCTCAACAGCAACAAGCTCCCAATTATCATAAGACTGCTTTTGAATACTGCGTATAGATTCACCTAGCCAGGCTGCAGCATTCTTCACCGGCATTATTATGGACACTTTATTTTGGCACTTCGTTGTCACAGCTTTTTATTGTCGCTATAAAATAAAAAAAGCCGATCAAAAAATGACCGGCTTTTAAAGCTTGATATACAAGAAGTTTAGAATCTTCTTTCTCTGCGAGGTCTATCTTCAGCTTGTTTTACAACCATTTCGCGACCGTGGACTTCTTGTCCGTTAAGGTCAGCGATTGCTGAGTTTGCTTCGTCATCGTTATCCATTTCAACGAATCCAAAGCCTTTAGAGCGACCAGTTTCGCGATCGATAATGATTTTAGCGCTACTTACTTCGCCAAAGTTTTCAAATAGATCAAGTAATTCATCTTCCTGAAGTTTAAAGTTCAGGTTTGCTACAAAAATGTTCATAATAAAAAATAAAAAAGTTAATACTAATGAAATAAGAGAGAGGAAGAGTTAGATCGAAGGTCACTTACAGGAAGATAACTACGGTCATAACAACCGTCTTTCAAATTTCAGGACAAATGTAGAACAAGATATTGGTCATATAACCATTTGTATCTTAATTTTTTATTAGCTCATTATAAACTTTCAAGATGTTAGAAAATAAAAAAAGCCGCAATCGGCTGACTGCGGCTTGAAATAACATATAAAGTGAATGGTTTACAATACCACAAATTTTTGTGCAATTGTGTTTTCACTTCCTTTTAAGAAATAAGTTCCTTTGGTAAGATCACTTACATCTAACATAACAACATTTGAATTGAGTTCTGTTGAATTAACAACTTTTACAACCTGGCCAGAAATGTTCATGATTGTGAGTTGATCAACTTCTTCAGGAATATCAGTTATTCTGATATTTGATTTAGCCGGGTTTGGATAAACTGATAGTTTGCTTTCTACCAGGTCTTCTCTAATGGAAGTTGTTGTTGTATCAATTGGCTCATCGCCATCATAAGTGATTGTCAATTTAGGTTTAGCACCACCTGTATTATTTTCGTGAGAGTAAAACTCGCGGATATTACCGGTTGTTCCACTTGTAGATTCTTTTAGCAAAACACCGTAATTATCATTGGCATCATCAGCCCATGTTTGAACCAAAGTAACGAAGTTTTGGCTATTGAAAGTAATGGCAGTTTTACTCCCTGATACATTATCACCAGTTACGTCAATAGGAGCAAATTTGTAAGCTACTTCAACATTACCTCCATTTGGCCATGAATTATTAGGATGAGTCGCATTGTTGTATGTTACATCCCCAGATGAAGCAGAACCACCCATTAGAGGATCTGACGGGTTTGAACTACCTTCAGTCCAGGAAGCTGTCATCTCGTGAATAACATATGTAACAGCCGATGGATCTGGGTTGTCTGCTTGTAAGACCAGTTCAGCACTAGTAATAGAAGCTCCATCAGGAATTTCAACAAGATCAAAGTGCATCAGAGCATAAGTTTGATTACCATTAGCATCTGACCCACTAACAAGATTTGCTTGCCCATTAGCATTATCTGTTTGCCCTGCATAAACTGAAGCATCCATTAACGGATAAACATCAATTGTGTGTGATTGTGCTAATGCTGTAAAGGAAATAGCTATTGAAGCTAAAACTGAGTAAAATTTCTTCATAATGACTGTGTTTTTAAGTTAATAAGCCTGCAATTTAAAAGTTTATTTATCCATTTCAAAGTTAGACGATATTCTTATTGCATCGTTGTTTCAATTGTAGAAGCATTCTTGAGTGTCTTGTGAACGGGACATTTATTGGCTATTTGTAAGAGTTTTTTCTTTTGGTCATCGGTTAAATCTCCCATAAATTCAACTTTTCTCGTGAACACATCAATTTTTGAACTCGAATCCTGTTGTTCCTCGCAGTCGTGTGCGTAATCTTTTGCATGATCTACATGTACTTTTATATCGGTCAGAGCCCAGCCTTTTCTCTGAGCGTACATTTTTACTGTCATTGCTGTGCAGGCTGCCAGTCCAGATGCTACTAATGCATAAGGATCAGGACCGTAGTCATCTCCTCCAACTTTTTCGGGTTCATCAGCCACCAGGTCATGGCGGCCGGCTTTAATATAGGTAGTGAAATTATCTTCTACATCGAGTTCTGCTGCTACGTGACTTTTGGATCTGACCACTACTTTTTCCTGTTCTTCAACATATTTCTTAACCCATTCAGCCACAATTCGGCCAGCGTATTGAGCATCGCTTTTTTTAGTGAGTAAATGATCAGCATTATTGAGAGTGATGAACGATTTTGGGTGATGGCCACTTTCGTAGATTCTCCGCGCATTAGCTATTTCAACCAGCTTGTCTTGCGGTGAATGCATGACGAGAAGTGCCTTACCTCTATTGCCTTTCATCACTTCTTTTATGGTTTTGCGTTTAAGTGATTCTAAAAAATGTTTTTCAATCTCAAATTCCCTCCCGGCTAAGTTGACTTTTGCTTTTCCTTTTTCTTCAATCTCCGGAATTTTATCCTTGATTAGGTGTGTCACATGATCAGGAGTAGAGGGAGCTGCTATAGTGACTATGGCTTTTACTTTATCGAGTTCAGCTCCTGCATAGAGTACCGCTGCTCCCCCAAGTGAGTGACCTAGCAATATTTCAGGTGCTTCGTATTCAGTTTCCATGAATTGATAAGCTGCTTTGAGGTCTTCAATATTTGTAGTGAAGTTTGTATCACTGAAATCACCCGAGCTCTCTCCTAGCCCGGTAAAATCAAAACGCATTACTGCAATCCCATTTTGAGTGAGTCCATGACTCACATTTCGCACTCCGTTAAAGTTTTTACTACAAGTGAAGCAATGTGCTAATATTGCATAAGCTGAAGGTTTTTGATCAAATGGAAAATCTATTACAGCAGCAATCTCCTCGCCCTTTGAATTGGGAAAGCTAACCTTAGTTGTTGACATTGTTGAATGTTATTTTGAAGATTTTGATTTATGTTTAAACAGGAAATGTAAGAATAGTTTATCATTTATTAACAATCGTAAATTCAAAACATGCGTACTATTAACCCAATCCAGTACAGCTATGAAAAAAAATCGTGTTGTTAAATTTCCTGCAGGTCTTAGTGAAGTAACACTGCCTTTTTTCATAAAAGGACTAAATGGGACTAGAACCCGATATGGAATGAGGTTTGACAATGAAATTGGTAATGGACAAATTGACAACATCAAATTAGCCGATAGCTTAGAAGTTTCTTTACAAAAAGCTTTTTTCAACGAGCCTGTCCAATTTATTCAAAAACCAAATCAAACAAAACCGTATTTTGCTGTATCATTTTGTAATTCAGCAGAGATAGGACACAAGACAAAAAACGAAGAAAAGTTTTTTGGTGCTAAATCAACTGATGGGGTATTCTTCAGTAATATTAGAGACATTCAGGAGTTTAGCTTTCCTCAAAACAAAAATATTCACTATATATCATTTCGTTTTTACGGTGATTTCGCATCCTCTCTACCTCATTCACCTTCTCAAAATGACGAACTATACAAACTCATCAATCAGGCTGGTAACTTTGTTATTTATGAACATTTAAGGCTCGAAATGACTAACCTAATGAGTGATTTGGAAAAGCTGAACCCTGAGAATTCCATAGAGCTGCTTTCCATTAAAGGTAAAGCATATGATTTATTAGGGTGTTTCTTTACCACTTTTTACGAATGTAAGCTTTCTTCACAGGGACCACAATTACCCAAAGAAGACATTGAAATTGCATTTAAGGTTAAAGATGAAATACTCAGTGATTTGAGTGAATCACCCACTATTAATGAATTAGCTTTAAAGTACGGTGTGAGCCAATCAAAACTTAAACAAATATTCAAACAGGTATTTGGGAAAACTATTTACCAACTCTACCAGGGTGTGAGAATGGAAAAAGCAAAAACACTCTTATCCTCTAAAGAATACAAAGTATCTCAGGTTGGTTATGAACTGGGGTATTCAAATTTATCACATTTCAGTGAAGCTTTTAAGAAACAATTTGGTGTCTTGCCCACCCAATACATCGAATCATTGTAGGTACAAACTTTTCGGGTACAAATAAGTCCTTTTCGGTTATTGTCATTTAAAATCTCATAATACATTTGCACTGTACTTAATCAATAGGACGTCCATCAAGGGCGTTTCTTCATAGGTTAGGTTTTTTCATAGTGTAGGGTTAGGTTTGATTTTCGAAGGGGTTGCATCTGCAACCCCTTCGTTATTTTATCCCTTTTGTCATATCTCCATCTCTAACCCTATTCAAAAAGTCAACTTGTCAGTTTCTTTTGTCATGGCACATCCTTTGACATGGAATATTCAACTTTCAATCAGACAAAAACAAAAATTGAATAAAATGAGTACTGGAAAGATTAATGTTCAAACGGAAAACATATTTCCGATTATTAAAAAGTTCCTCTATTCTGATCATGAGATTTTCTTACGTGAGCTAGTCTCCAACGCAGTAGATGCAACATCAAAGCTCAAAACACTCCATAAGCTTGGAGAATACAAAGACGACCCGGGAAATTTAAGGGTTAATATTTCTATTGATAAAGACAAAGGGACTCTCACCATTAGCGATAATGGCGTGGGAATGACTGAAGAAGAGGTAGAACGTTATCTCAATGATATTGCATTTTCAGGCGCTGAAGAGTTTCTGAAAAAATACGATGATAAAGCAAAAGACTCAGGAATCATCGGTCACTTTGGGCTCGGGTTTTACTCTGCATTCATGGTAGCCAAAGAGGTAGATGTCATCACTAAGTCTTACACAGGAGGTGATGCTGTAAAATGGAGCTGTAAAGGTGATCCTGAATACACTCTCGAAAAAGCTGATCGGTCAGAACGCGGTACTGACGTAGTACTACACCTCGATGATGAGTCGCAGGAATTCCTTGAGGATAACCGCATCTCTGGTATTTTGGAAAAATACTGCAAATTTCTACCGGTAGAGATCAAGTTTGGTACAAAAACAATCCAGGTCGATGATCCTGATGGAAAAAAAGATGATAACGGAAATGTCAAAAAAGTAGACAAAGAAGTTGAAAACATCATCAACAACCCCACTCCGGCCTGGACGAAGCAACCTGCGGATCTGACCGATGAAGATTACCATAATTTTTATCGCGAGCTCTACCCAATGAGCTTTGAAGAGCCGCTTTTCCATATTCACCTCAACGTTGATTATCCTTTCAACCTGACAGGGATTCTCTACTTCCCTAAATTGAAGAATAACATTCAGATCCAGCGCAACAAGATTCAACTCTACTCAAACCAGGTTTTCATCACCGATTCGGTAGAGAATATTGTTCCGGAGTTTTTGACACTACTCCACGGTGTTATCGATTCGCCAGATATTCCGCTAAACGTTTCGCGTTCTTACCTCCAGGAAGACGGAAACGTGAAAAAGATATCGAATCACATCACGAAAAAAGTAGCTGATAAGCTCTCTTCAATGTTCAAGAGAGATCGTGAAGATTACCAATCAAAGTGGGATGACATTAAAGTATTCATTGAATACGGTATGCTCACTGACGACAAGTTCTTCGATAAAATGCAAAAAGCGTTATTGTTGAAGAATACTGAAGGTGAGTTTTTCACGATTGATGAGTACCGCGAAAAAATTGAGGAAAAACAAAAAGATAAAAACGATGCTGTAGTTCATCTCTATGCAACAGATGCTGACGAACAAGATGCATTTATTGAATCAGCTAAGAACCGCGGGTACGATGTGCTTGTTATGGATTCTCCGTTGACGAGTCACTTTGTTCAACAATTAGAATCGAAACTCGACAATGTGAAATTTGTTCGTGTTGATGCTGACGCGATTGACAAACTGATCGAAAAAGAAGAACAACAGGAGGCGAATTTAACTGACGACCAAAAGAAAATGCTTCAAGAAGTTTACGAAGGTGTTGTTGAAAAAGACAAATTCACTGTTCAGTTCGAAAACATGAACGAGAAAGACAATCCGGTTGTGATTACACAGCCAGAGTTCATGAGAAGAATGAAAGAACAACAGCAAGTTGGTGGCGGCATGATGGGCATGAGTAATATGCCTGATATGTTTAACCTGATGATCAACGCCAATCATCCGCTTGTGAGCAAAATCCTCACTGAACAGGATCAGGGCAAACAAAAAAGCCTGGCCAAGCAATCAGTTGATTTGGCAATGTTGTCGCAAAACATGCTAAAAGGTAAGGATCTGACCGCGTTTATTAAGCGCAGTGTTGATATGATCGACTAAATTTTACCTTTGACAAAAACAGAATAATATGAAAAGAATACTCCACATAGCGTTAATGATGACAGTTGTAATGAGCATGAGTTCATGCGGCTACAACTCGATGGTGAAAATGCGCGAGGCAGTTGACGAAAAATGGTCTCAGGTTGAAACGCAATACCAGCGTAGAGCTGACCTGGTCCCCAACCTTGTCAACACAGTTAAAGGTGCTGCAGATTTTGAAAAAGAAACGCTTACCCAGGTAATTGAAGCACGCTCAAAAGCAACTTCAATTCAAATTAAACCTGGTGAGTTAAATGAGCAAAATATGCAAGCTTTTCAAAAGGCACAATCACAATTATCTGGTGCGCTATCTCGCTTAATGGTTACAGTTGAGCGCTATCCTGATTTAAAAGCGAATCAAAACTTTCAGACCCTTCAGGCTCAGCTCGAAGGAACTGAAAACAGGATTGCTGTAGCGCGCAAAAAGTATAATGAGGCTGTGCGGAATTACAACACGAAGACGCAAACATTTCCTGAAAACCTCACGGCTTCGATGTTTGATTTTGAAAAGAAACCATATTACGAAGCTGATAAAGGAGCTGAAGAAGCACCTGAAGTCGAGTTTTAGGTAATAAGTATTTAGGTTGAATTGAAAAGCCACTTCTGTTTGAGGAGTGGCTTTTTTTAGTAAATAGGGTTTTCACTTGTTCCCACAACATCCATTATTACTATTCTACTATCTTCTACTCTATATAATAGCTTAAATGTTCTAACAATAACTCTTCTGTATGAACTATTAAATTCATCTCTTTGGTATTGTTTTGGAAACTTAATAGTCTCAGGAGCCTTAACTAAATCGTTTATAACATTCCTAGCTCCTTTCTCTGATTTATCCCAATAGAATGAATAAATTTCATTTAGTGAAGTAACAGCTTGATTTGTCCATATAACCTCAAGCAAAAGACTACCAGTTTTTAATTTGCTCTAAAAGTTCTTGATGTGAAAAAAGGTTGCCCTCTTGAATATCTTTTTCTGCTTCTTCAAGTCGTATTTTAAACTCTTCTTTTGAAATTGGTTTGCCATCAGGTTTATAACCTACAATATTTTGATCTAAAAGTCTTTCAATTTCGCATATAACACTTTCCTCTTCAACCTTCATAAGCTCCAGAATCAACTTGTATTTCCTTTCTTTAACACTCATCCTTATACATTTGTATCAAAGTTAATAAAAATCACTCTCAAAAATTCTTTAATCCTCAATTTCAAGTGTAAACAGCTCCTCAACTTTTACTTTAAGTTCTTTACTGAGCTTTAAAGCAAGAACTGTAGATGGAACATATTTCCCTTTTTCAATTGCGTGAATCGTCTGCCTGCTGACTCCAATTGAATTTGCCAGTTGAGATTGTGTCAACTCAGAAAACTGCCTGTATCGTTTTACTTTATTCTTCATCAACCAGCTTCTTTTGACGCATTAACACAAAGTTGAACCTCAGTATAAACAAGAGATAAAAGAAAAATAGCTCAGTGATCATAACGAAATAAAAGTCCAAATCGTAAATCAACCAAACTGTAATAAAAATGAGTATTCCATTTACGATTGCAGACCACAATAGCGACTCCAATCTCAACTTCATAATCATTTCATCTTCGTTCTTCTCTTTTGCTAAAACTGAAAGTAATCCTCCAATTAACAATAAAGAAAGTGCAATTTCATCGAGGAGATTGTTTTTCCTCATTTTGGGCCAGCCGGTATCTGAATCACTTCCATTATTTAAAAACGAAGAATTCCCAAAAAAATCGGGAACTCTCACATCTAAAAATGCTGGTTCATAATTACCCAATACTCCTATAGCTCCTAGAGTCAATCCAATTATAAATAAGGCAATTCCTATGAGCTTCCATTTGTGTGAAAATGAATATTTAGCTTCCATAACGTAAAGTTTATTTTACCAAATGTAATGTTTTCTTTACATTTAAGCAAATAAAAAAGAGTCCTTCTCTGTTTTGAGAAGGACTCCAACATAATTAAAGCTTATGGTAGTGACTATTTATTGGGACACCACCATATAGAAATTCAAGAACAACAACATCATCTCCTACTGAATGTGCCCTA
>NZ_JAVLBN010000035.1:0-21911 GCF_031581065.1 Salibacter sp. | reverse complement strand
CGGGTTATCACCCGGAGATAGATGTGAATCGTGCCTAACGGCACTTTATTGGTTATCTGTAATTTCCTGGCACTCTGTGAAACACTGAGATTTACTCTGTGATACACTGTGGAACTCTAGCCTTTGCTGAATTAGTTGTTTTTAGCAAAAGGAATGATCTAGTCTGATAATCTGATTAGCAAAATTGAACTTCAAATTATATATCTTTACAAGATCAAACTGCTTTTATTGAGAAGGAATAACTACTCTATGCCTAAACTCCGTATTCACCGCAAAAGAGAATGGATCAATAAGCTGAGAACTATTGATCTATATGTAAATGACGAAAAGGTTGCTTCAATCAATGATGGTGAATCAATTGAGCTCGAAATACCTGAAGGTGAAGTAGCGTTTTATTCTAAGATAGACTGGGCAAGGAGCAATACTCTCAAAATCTCCGGAAATACTGAAGTTGAACTTTCCAGCTTCATGAGCCGAAATAAAATATTGAACTATGTGTTCCTGTCATTCCTGGCAATTTCATTTATTGCAACAATCATTTCGCTGTTGCTGAAAGATGTAATTCCGCAACCGGTCATGTATGCGCTGTTGGGAATTTCTATCATTATTTTAGGTGTTATGTGCTACTTTTTGACAGTGGGAAGGAAGAGGTATTTGTATTTGAAAGGGATTTATAAAATCAATGAAACATAAATGAAATAGTAAATTACAGTCAAAATGAAATATTCTATAAACGTATTTTCTTTTTTATCAATATTAGTTTGCTTTTCATGCAATAACAATAGATGTACAAAACAAAATGAGAATGTAACTTTAAAATATTACGACTCTGGTTTTATTAAAAGTCAGCAAGCTATCAACAATAAAGGTAACAGAGATGGGTTCTCAGTTGATTTTAGAGATGATGGATCTGTTCATTCTTCAGGATTTTTTGAGGATGGTATTCACAATGGGTACACGTTGATTTATCACGAAAATAATGTTCCTAAGGAGCTGAATTTAGCTGAGGGGATGAGTGTTAATGGTTTGCATATTGAATATTACAAGACTGGAATACCTAAAATAATAGGCTATTTAGATAAGAATAACTTGAAGCAAATGGGATGGATCTTTTATTATAAGAACGGGCAGGTTAAAGAGATTAATAATTTTAAAAATGATAAGCTTCAGGGAGGTCAGATTGTTTACCATAAAACTGGAAGGTTAGCAATTATTGGTGATTGTGAGAATGGGAAAAAGAATGGGGACTGGAAGTATTTTGACCAAAATGGGAAATTACTAAATATCAAAAAATTCAATAATGGAATAGAAAATGGTCGTTGGGAGTATTTTGACGAAAATGGAAAACTAAACAAAGTCAAAGTTTATGAAGAAGGTCAATTAGTTGAGACAATTGAAAAAAGTTAAGTAATGCCCAAACCCCTCACACTTCTACTATTCCTATTTCTTACAGTAGCTGGCATGGGCCAGTCAGCTTCAGGTGATTCGCAGGATACGATCAAAAACTATTACGGCATTCGGGTGATTCCGTCACGGGCGATGAACATTTACGGAATTGCCATTGGTCCGGTCGGTTCTGAGGTTGTTTGTTTTATGTCGTACGCGAAGAAATCTCACGGATTGAACATCCAAATCCCCGGACAGGGTTTCAACTCGGTTTTCATGATGAAGCCGATTGACGCTAAGGCTCTGACCGTAGATAAAATGGATACGATTCAATTAAGTGCATTACACAACGGGTTGATTGTTTCTCCGCTGGGTACATTTACGAGTAAGATCAATGGTGTTTCGCTATCGGGATTGATGAGTGCCGGATTGGTACTAAATGGCTTTTCATTCAACCTGGTCTACAACAGGTATGAATACCTGAACGGTATTTCAATCGGGATGGTGAATCATGCAGGGGAGATGAATGGCGCGCAGGTTGGACTTGTGAACAATGCTGCTAAACTTCGCGGTTTTCAAATAGGTTTGTGGAACACGAATCAAAAACGTTCGCTACCACTTTTCAACTGGTGCTTTGAGAAGGAGTGAGTGATATTTAAGTGTTTATTGGTTTAAAGGTTTAAATGTTGACGATGTGGTTTACGCCATTCTCAAAACCGAGTGGTAGCCTTTTATTTTCAGCAGGTTAATTTTTGTTAACGTTATTCATCACACGTATTTTACGCTCATCACATTTTGGTTGGGGAACCGGATCTGACTGTGCACATTTGTGTCACTCAACGTTAAAGCAGATTTTTCTTCAACGTTTAAAAGGCAAACTCAACTCAATAAAAATCTGCTCAACAAAAACCCTGACGAAGCTTTTCAAATTGTCAGGGTTTTTCTTTGACTGAATTTCAGTTCTTATAGATTGTCGTAATCGCTGCTGTAGCGGAGCATTTGTTCAGTGAATGACTCACCGTATTTCGCTTCAACATCAACGATTTTTCCGTTTTCTTCAACCGGCATTAAACGCGGATTGATGAAACCACCGTAAGGAGCGATTCCGAGTTCCTCACTACGTGATAGAACTTCTTCGTGAATTTCCTTATCAACTTTAACACCGTAGTTCTCTACGAGTGCTCTTCCGGCTTCGTAATCACCTTCAGATTTGATGCGTTGGATTTCTCTCATAAGTTGTCCAAAAAGCTCCTGAAGCTTCTTGTAATCGTTCACAACGAAATACGTGTTTCCATCTTTCGTTTTCTTCTCGATCACATTGTCTTCTTTCCCTTTTTCATAAGCCCAAAGAGCAACGAGCTGGCGGTTACGCATGTGAGCTTCTTCGATGTTGTCACCCGGCTCTAATCTGCGCAATTGAACCATTAATCCGTTCCTGATGTAGGCATCGTACTGTGCTTTACCAACTTCCAGGTTGTCCATCAATCCCAGGTCAATCATCTTTTTGTCGTAGAGGTAGTACAGTGCAACGAGATCGGCACGTGCTTCCTCAAGAGTAGAAGCGTAGTTTTTCAACGTTTCTTTTGGTGTACCTACGCCTTCGTTCAGTTTACCACTCGCGTGACCCACCACTTCGTGCAGGGCAGTGTGTAATTTATCTGAAAGGTTTCCGTATTTCAATCCACGGTCAACCTCCTCTTGAGAGTAAGCGAATTCTTTCAGGTAGCCACCTTTGCTCGATTTGTCATAAGCTTCAACGATGTTACCCAGGCTTACAGACTTAGAACCGTGAGTGGCTCTGATCCAGTTTGAGTTAGGCAGGTTCACGCCAATTGGAGTAGAAGGCGATGCATCACCGGATTCACCGGCAACATTCACTACTTTATACGTAACACCTGTCACGTTTTCCTTTTTGTGCTCGTCCATGATTGGCGAGTTGTCCTCAAACCACTGAACGTTTTCAGAAAGCGTTTTCATGCGTTCAGATGCTTCGAAGTCTTTCACCTGAACAATCGTCTCGTAAGAACCGCGATAGCCCATAGGGTCGTTGTAAACCTCGATGAACGAATTGATGTAATCGATATCGCCCTCAGTAGCATTTACCCATGCGATGTTGTACTCATCCCATTTTTTGAGATCACCGGTTTTGTAATACTCGATGAGTAGTTTGAGCGCATCAGCTTGCTTTTGGTTTTCAGCTACTTTCACGGCTTTTTCGAGCCAGTGTACGATTTCTTTAATCGCAGAGCCGTACATCCCGTCAATCTTCCAAACGCGCTCTTCAACCTTGCCGTCTTCCGTTTTCACGAGCTTTGAGTTGAGTCCGTAAGAAACTGGTTTTTTGGCAGATTTGTCGATTTTTTGCTTGTAGTAGTTTTCAACTTCTTTTTCGGTCAGATCCGGATCGTAGAAGTTTACCGCTGAAGCAGCCACGAGGTCCTTTTCAGGATCGAGGTTGACTTTCTTCGCGGCTTTTGACGGATCGAACATGGCGTTCAATGCCTCTTCAGATAATTCTGCTCCAGTGATCTTCATCAATTGCTCAAAATAATCTCTCGAGAATTTTGGGACGAATTTTTTCATGGAGTAGTGGTGGTGAATTCCGTTAGAGAACCACACGCGCTTGGTGTAGGTCATGAAGTTTTTCCAGTCTTCACTATCTTTGTCACCGTTGTAATTCTTGACGATACCTTCCAGCACATCGCGAATTTCAAGGTTGTGACGGTAGTTTTGATCCCAAATGATGTCGCGACCGGCATAACCAGCCTGAGTTAAATAATAAGCGTATTCTTTTTGCTTTGCCGAAAGCTTGTCCCAACCGGGAATTTGATAGCGGATAATGCGTAAATCAGCAAATTGTTCAGCTAAGTACTCAAAGTCTGATGTGTCTTGTTTCACTGTTTCAGCTTTTTTGTCTTTTGTTTCTTTTTTCTCTGTCGGAGCGCCACACGAAAAGGCCATTGTAGCCGTAGTCGCCAGGACAGTGTATTTAATCCAGTTCATAGAGTTTTGTGTTTAGGCCGCCTAAATTAAAGAAAAACCCCGCTCTATCAAACGATGTAGGGCTCTGACCAAAAAATAAAATTATGGTTAAAAGATGTGGATCGGGGGGTGTATCAAAACCAAAAACTCTCGTTTTTGGTTTTAAAAGGCTGGTTTTTAGAGTCTAAAGTAGTTGAAGAAGCTAAATTATTATATTGTATTACAGATTCTTGTAGGTTTTTGTGAAAGCCTTTTGATACACCCCCTCAATGCTTTCATTCAGACTCAATTACTCGGGCTAATACCCAGAGTTAAATGTGTTTCGTGCCTAACGGCACTCATGGTTGTTTGTACCACCAAAACCTGACAGGTCTCAAAAACCTGTCAGGTTAGTCAGACTCCAGCTTTTGTTTTGAAAAATAGTGCCGTAGGCACGGTAAACTTCTATCTCCGGGTGAGAACCCGGAGTCTATGTGAAAAAAATGGACTTGAGTGCCGTAGGTACGAACCACCTCAATATTTCATAAACACAAAACCCCGTTCCATCATTTGAAACGGGGTTCTGGAAGTTGTGTTTTTAAGCTTACCTCAAATCAATCACATCACCGGCTTTGCTTTTGTCAAAGTTGAACTTTGAATCGGGGATGTTCAGGTTTGTTTGGTAATTATCGAGCTTGTATGTGAAAACATTGCCGTTTTTAGACTTTACGTTAATCATGTAAATCTGTGTTTTGGCTTTGTCGATGTACAATTCAATCGTGTGAAAAGGTTTGTCGGCTTTTTCAGGATAGAGCTCAATGTATTCGAGTGTTTTTCCATCGATCGTTTTAGTGCCGATGTACTTGTACTTAAAGCCCTGTTCGTGGATGTTCATAATCTCAGAAGGCTTCATCATTCCGCCCTCTTCTTCGTTCTCAGCAGAAGTAATTTGAAGTTCGTCTTCCTCCGTAAGGTAGGTGTAGTTCGTTTTACCGTCAGATACGCGCTCAACGCCATCCAGCTCTACACGGTATTTGTCTCCTTTGAGCCAAACGATACCTTTTTGTGTTTCATCGATATCAGCCGCTTCGTTTTGCATGCGGTACTCGAAGTTGGCTTTTATTGAAGTGTACTTTTTATTTTTAGCAGATAGATTTTCTAAAATCTCTTTTGCTTTTGGGTCTTGCGGATTGTAATCTTCCTGGCCGGTTGCGGTTCCGACCACTAAAAAAGTTGCTAGTAATGAGGCAAGTAAATTTTTCATGCTTGATATATTAATCGTTTTCGCTTTCACTATTCAACAATTGTTCCAAAGCGTATTCATCGGGGATTAAAACCTGGCGGGCTTTGCTTCCTTCGAACGGACCAATAATCCCTGCTTCCTCGAGCTGGTCTATGATTCGGCCGGCTCTGTTGTACCCGATTTTTAATTTACGCTGTAGCAAAGATGCTGAACCTTGCTGAGTTTGCACAATAATTTGTGCGCTATCTTCAAAAAGCGCATCGCGGTCGCTGATGTCTCCACCGCCTCCGGCAGCTCCGCCACCGGCACTGTCATCGCTGTATTCGGGTAGGTGCATGGCATCGGGGTAACCTTGCTGGTTGCCGATGTAATCGCAGATCTCTTCAACTTCTGGCGTATCAACAAAGCCACACTGCAAGCGCAATAAATCGCTTCCCTGGCTGAGGAGCATATCACCTCGACCGATCAATTGATCGGCTCCGCCACTGTCAAGGATTGTTCTGGAATCCACTTTTGAGGTTACGCGGAAAGCAATCCTGGCCGGGAAGTTGGCTTTGATCAGTCCGGTAATTACGTTAACCGAAGGTCGCTGTGTGGCGATGATCAGGTGAATACCAACGGCACGAGCGAGCTGAGCCAGGCGCGCGATAGGCGTTTCAACTTCTTTACCGGCTGTCATGATCAAATCGGCAAACTCATCCACAACGAGTACGATATAAGGCATGTACCTGTGTCCGTTTTCAGGATTGAGCTTGCGGTTGATGAATTTGTTGTTGTATTCTTTCACATTCCGAACCATGGCGTCTTTGAGTAACTCGTAACGCTTGTCCATTTCAATACACAACGAGTTGAGTGTGTTGATTACCTGCGAGTTATCAGTAATGATAGCTTCTTCAGTATCAGGCAGTTTAGCCAGGTAGTGGCGTTCTATTTTATTGAAAAGAGTGAGTTCCACCTTTTTCGGATCCACAAGCACAAACTTGATTTGTGATGGATGTAGTCGATAGAGGAGTGAAACCAGTATAGCGTTGAGTCCAACCGATTTACCCTGTCCGGTAGCTCCGGCTAATAGGAGGTGTGGCATTTTAGCGAGATCGGCAATGAATGTTTCATTGCTCACCGTTTTACCCAATGCAATTGGTAGCGCGTATTTTGAGTTTTGAAATTTGTCAGATTTGATGAGCGATCGCATTGAAACAATATCAGGATCCTGATTAGGCACTTCAATACCAATTGTTCCACGACCCGGAATTGGAGCGATAATTCTGATACCGAGTGCTGATAAACTCAGCGCTATATCGTCTTCCAGGTTTTTGATTTTCGAAATTCTTACACCGGCTTCAGGGACAATTTCGTAGAGTGTGACTGTTGGTCCAACCGTAGCTTTAATTTTGTCAATACCGATTTTGTAATTCTTGAGTGTATCGACAATCTTATTTTTGTTTTCTTCCAGCTCCTCGCGGTTAACTTTGATTTCTCCGCCACCGTGATCGTCTAGTAATTCAATTGTTGGCAGCTTGAATTTTGACAAATCCAGCGTGGGATCGTACTCGCCAAAGTCCTTCACTTTTTTGTTTACATCACGATCGCTAAGTTCTTCATCCTCTTCAGATTGCTCTATTTCAATTTCTACATCATCTTCATCAGTTTTTTCTTCTTTTTCCTCTTCACGGTCAGAGCCTGAATCAGCCTGCTCTTCGTCTTGATTTATGTCAACTTCGAGCTCTTCAGAGTTTTCGTTTTCGTCCTCCTGATCAACCTCATCATCAGGTTCGTTTTCTTCCGGTTCTGAAAGATCGATTTCCTGTTTTTCGTCATCTTCACTTATTGTTGGCTCCGGTTCTGACTGAAGCGACTCTTCATTTTCATCATCATCTTCTTCATCAGCCAATTCCTGAACATGTTGCTCTCGTTTTTCAAACTCTTCTTTTTTGTAAAAGCTGCTTTCTTCACGCTCGTCAAGTTCTTTTTCAGATCCAAAGAATTGCGCGATTTTGGCGAAGGAAACTTTGAAGTTAACAGCGATAAAGGCGATGGCAGAGAAAATGATGAACAGTAGTGCGCCCACATTCCCCATCGCTATGCTGAGCCATGTATTGATGGTTTGACCAACGCCTCCACTGAGGAGGAGCAAATTTGAAGATGTAAAGAAGAACCCGAGAAAAGCAGGGAGCCACAGGAGTGTGAAAATGGTGTATTTGAGAACTTGCTTAAATGGCAATAAGAAAAAACCAAAGAGGATGCGAAACCCAATGAGGAAGGAGAGTAGGACAAATGAGAATGAAGCAACTCCAAACCAGTCTGAAACGAGTTTTTGTGAGATATGTGCACCGAATGTTCCCAACCAGTTGCGGATTTCGCGTTCATCTTCAAAATCTGATAGTGGAGTGCTCAAAATGCTTTGATCTGCATTTCCTGTGAAAAGGTGAGAGGTGAGGGCGAGCATCAAAATGGCAGAGATGAATAAAAATGCGAGACCCACAAGGTTTTTGGTTCGCTGATCTTTCAGTAAACTCTTCTTGTTGGTAGCCTTTTGGTTCTTCTCTTTTTTTGCTTTAGAGCTTTTAGCAGATTTTGCTTTTTCCTCACCAGCACTGGATTTGGAAGAATCGATATCGTTTTTAAACCGGTTTTTCAAACTCATGCGCTTTTATACAGCAATTCCTAAATTTAGTTACAAAGTAAAGGTGACAGTTGGAACCTGAAAGTATTCACATACTAAATTACTAACATTGAAAAGTGAGTAAAGGTGTTACTGCTATTATCACAAATAATTGTAATTTCGGGATAATAATTCATAGCAATGAGTGAAAAATTATACAGTTTAGAATTTGTAGAGGAAATGTCGGGTGGAAATGAAGAGTTTACAAAGCAACTTATTGAGCTTTTCATTGAATCTGTTCCCGAATCTATAGAAAAGATCAATAAATTTTACGAAAACGAAGAGTACGAAAAGCTCGGTAAAGAAGCTCACAAGCTTAAGTCAACTATTCAAACTGTTCAAATTCCGTCTTTCATCGAGAAAATCAAAGAGATGGAACATATTGGTAAAACAGGAGAGGAACTCGATAAACTTCCAGGTTTAATCGAGGAGTTCAACGAAATAATGCCCAAGGCTGTTGAGCAAATTAAGAGCGAGGTTTAATCGCCTGTAATTGTTACAACTATTTTTCTTGCACCACCTGAATTTCTGAATTCGCACAGGTAAATTCCCTGCCATGTGCCGGTATTCAATTGATGGTGGGTTATAGGGATGCTTATGTTCGAACCCATGAGTGAGGACTTTATGTGAGCCGGCATGTCATCTGGCCCTTCAAATGTGTGTTTATAATCAGGATCGTTTTCCGGTACAATCTTATTCATCATCATCTCGAAGTCTTCCCTTACTGTTGGATCAGCATTTTCGTTGATGGTCAATCCGGCTGATGTGTGTTTGATAAAGATATGAATCAACCCTTTTTTTGGGAGATTTGGTAACTGATTTAAAACTTCGTCAGTAATGAGATGAAACCCTCTGTTTTTTGGCTTGAGTGTTACTTCAATTTGTTGTATCATTAGTCACATTATACAAATAATTGTGATTTGTTTGTCAATACGAAAATACAATCGAAATTTTAATTACCAGTAAGATTAAATTCATTGTTTTAAGAATCATGGAGAAACTTATGAGAAAAAATATTTTGTCTGAGTTGAGATCACAAACAAGCCGCAGCTCAGGTAAAGGGGGGCAACACGTAAATAAAACCGAAACAAAAGTTGAGCTGTTTTGGAATGTAGAGGAGAGTAACGGAGTTACATCACAGCAAAAACAGCAGTTGATCAAAAAGCTTAAAAACAAGATCAACTCTGAGGGTGAATTACACATCACCTGTGAAGAAACAAGAAGTCAAATCAAAAACAGGGAAATAGCTGAGAAGAAACTGTTTGATACCATCAAAGATGCTCTCAAAAAGTCTAAACGAAGAATCAAAACCAAACCGACAAAAGCATCACAAAAGAAACGGGTCGATGACAAAAAGAAAAAGGGACAGATTAAGAAGTTGAGGAAGAATCCGCTAGATTGATTTAATGTTTGGGAGGTCAAGGTCAAGGTTGAGGTCGAGGAGCGTTTTAATGATGCTTAAGGATTATTGGGGACTAAAGTTGTTAAAGGTTTGGAGGTTGGATGAGTTTGTAGTTTATAAAGAAATATGCTCATTAGCTTTGTTCATGAACGAAATATAGAAATATGTTTTTTGCAGAGCTCAAAAACGAGGTATGTTCCTCACTTTGTTCGGAAAGAGATAGAGTAGTGCTCCTATGAATGCACTTAACGCGAGCGTCATGAGATTAAGGTCAAGGATGAATGTTGAATTTTTTTAACTTAGGGAATTAAAAATGACATTCACAATGTAACCCACTTAAATAACGGTCTTTTGATTATGCGTTAGAAATCATAAAGCTCTACAAGGTTCTTGTAAATGAGAAAGGAGAGTACGTGATGAGTAAACAAATTCTTCGATGTGGTACCTCGGTGGGAGCAAATAAAATATTAGAGAAGCTCAAAATGCCTCTGGCAAAGCTGACTTTATTCATAAGTTGTTTATCTCACAAAAAGAATTTGATGAGACATTATCCATAATTCATCGGCTAATAACCAACTTTTCGTTGTAAGTAAAATCATCCCCTTTGATCTTGAGTAAATACAGGCCGGGAGGAAAAGGTGTTATGTTTATGGTGATATTGTCTCTATTAATGATTTTTTCAAAGACTGTAAGACCATTCAAATTGATCAACCTAATTGTAACCTGTTTTGATTTTTCGTTGTCGAACTTAATTTCGGTTTGTCCCTTAGCCGGATTGGGGGAGATATACGTTTTACGGTTCTGAAAGTACTGGTAATAAACGCTTTCGTACTCAGTTGGTGTAGTCCCTAAAACAAGTCTGTAATAGTTTCTTTGATTGGGAACAGGGGATAAGTGCGTATAATTATAGGAAACCTCAAAGTTTTGATCTCCGCAAACGCCACCTATTTTGTGAATCACTTTTGGCTTTAAATCGCTCGTGTCGGTCGTGTGTTGAACTTCAATACCAAAGCAGGTACTTCCTTTGGCCAATGTCCAGTTGATCGTCACCTTACCGCTGAGCTCGTTGACGTTAAATCTGCTGAGCTGGGTTCGGCTCTGACCATTAGCTAAGAGCACCAGGAGGAATTGTATAATTATCAAAATTTGCTTCACCGTACAATAAACGAAAATTCTGAAAAGCTGTTGTGTCATTTAACTGACATTCCGCTCAAAAAACTCCCACAACTTGTCTTTTGGAACAGGAGCAGTAATTTTCACAGGCTCTTTTTGCACCGGGTGGGTAAATTCAATTGATCGCGCATGCAGCGAGATTGACGCATCTTTATTGGAGCGGGCAAAACCGTATTTGAGATCGCCTTTAATGGGGCAGCCAATTTGTGCGAGCTGGACTCTAATTTGATGATGACGGCCTGTTTCGAGATCAACCTCCCAAAGGTGATAACGGTCAGAGCCGGCCAAAACCTCATAGTGAAGAACCGCTTTTTTGTAACCATCTCGCTTGTTGTCAACCGCAAAAGATTTGTTTTTATTGTTGTTCTTTTGAAGATAGTGAGTAAGCGTACCTTCTTTGTTTTTGGGCTTTTCAGCCGTGATAGCCCAATAGGTTTTCTCGATTTCTTTAGACTGAAACATCTTGCTCAATCGCGATGCAGCTTTACTTGTTTTGGCAAACATAATCGCACCGGATGTGGGCCTGTCGATTCGGTGAACAATTCCCAGGTAAACGTTTCCGGGTTTATTGAACCTGTATTTCAAATACTCCTTGACCGTTTCGCTGAGCGGTTTATCACCGGTTTTGTCACCCTGAATGATTTCACCGGCCCGCTTGTTGATCACGATAATGTGATTGTCTTGAAAGAGTATACGATCTTCAAAAGGGTTATTCATCAATACGATTCGTTCTCGTTAGGAAAGTCTTTCGTTTTAACATCGTTGATGTACTGCTTAACAGAGTCTTCAATTTGTTGAGACAGGTTATTGTACCTGCGAAGGAAACGAGGAGAGAAGTCAACATTTAATCCCAACATGTCATGAGCAACTAAAACCTGACCGTCAACACCATTTCCGGCTCCAATACCAATGACCGGTATCTCTACAGACTCGGCAACTTGCCTGGCTAACTTAGCCGGTATTTTTTCCAATACAATCCCAAAGCAGCCCGTTTGTTCCAGCATTTTAGCATCTTCTATCAGGCGATTAGCCTCTTCATCTTGTTTGGCTCTGACCGTGTAAGTTCCAAATTTGTAAATCGACTGCGGTGTCAACCCAAGGTGGCCCATGACAGGAATTCCGGCAGATAAAATCCGATCGATCGATTCCTTGATTTCCTGTCCGCCTTCAAGTTTTACCGCATGAGCTCCACTTTCTTTCATGATGCGGATACTGGAATCCAATGCTGTTTTAGAGTTTCCCTGATAAGTACCAAATGGCAAATCGACAACCACGAGAGCATTTTCTACAGCTCTCACTACTGATGTGGCGTGGTAAATCATTTGATCCAGCGTAATGGGAAGCGTGGTTTCGTGTCCGGCCATTACGTTTGAGGCCGAGTCACCAACGAGGATGACATCCATTCCCGTTTTGTCTACAATCTTGGCCATGCTGTAATCATAGGAGGTAAGCATGGATATTTTTTCGCCTTTGCTCTTCATTTCCTGAAGGACGTGCGTGGTAATCTTCTTTTTATTTTTACTTACAGGCTTTAGCGCTTTACTCATACAAAAGGTTCTTTATCAGATGGGTGTTCATTCATACTTCTACTTGACACATAGCCCCACCTGCTATTATATTTGGCAAATTTAAAAGAATAAGTACAATGCAGTTTTGACTTTACATCGAAAACTGTTTTTACCTTCGAGCCCCAATTATGCGAATAATGATGAAATTGAAAAACTTATTACCGGGACTATTATTCCTGTCATTAGCATTTACAGGATGCGATGATGAAATCGATATCACTGCTCCACAGAAAGAAGTACCAGTTGTGTACGCAATATTCAATCAAAACGAGAATACTCATTACGTTAAAGTAAACCGTCTCTTACAGGGCGATCGTTCATTTGATGAATTGGCAAAAGACCGCAGCATTGCCGAATATGAGGATGTGAAAGTCGAGATTGTTGAAACAACTTACACTTCAGAGTTTAACGAGGAAGTTGACAGGCAAAATGCCCGCTACATTGAATGTACGCCCGTTGAGGTAACCAATAAAGATTCAGGTACATTTTACTATCCAAATCAAAAGGTATATCAATATGAGGAAGATGATACATTAAAAATGAATGAAGACAACGTTTACGGGGTTCGTATCACTTTACCTAGTGGAGAAGAAGTCACCGGTTTCACACCTTTGGTCAGAACCACATCTAGTACTGTAAAGCCCGGTATTTGTCGTCCACAAAACCTAACAGGATGCGTTGTTGATTTTGGATCGAGAAGTAGCACTACACAGAATGAGTTTTCAGCATACAGTATTGTAGTAACACAACCCGGTTTTTGTCGCTCTTTTGAGACTTCATTGACATTTCGATATAGAGAAGTCATAGATGGTCAACTTTCAGATCCCAAAGATATTGTCGTTGATCTCGGCAAGGAAACTTTTGAAAGTACTTATGATCCCCGAGGTGGTCAAGCTCCAGCTTCAAGAACTGTTCGTTTTGTGAGTGATCGCTTTTATCAAATCATTGCAGACCGTGTTCCCGATCTTGATGATTCTCCTGGTGTTGAAAAAAGAATATTAGATTCTGCATTTATCAATGTAGAATTTGCATCTGAAGATCTTGAACTTTACACTCAGGTTTCTCAACCATCAGAGAGTTTATTAGAAGATAAGCCTCCATTCACTAATCTCAAAGGTGGTGGAATAGGAGTAGTTGGGTCCAGAAACAGTGTTGAAATAAAACTTCCACTCAGCACACGTACTCAAGAGGAACTGGTAAATGCAACTGTATTAGGTCTAACAGCACAAAAAGGATTTTGTAATACTCAAGAACCCAATAACGATTGCTACCCATAATTTGTCGGGAGTAATCTGTTAATCTGTCATAAAAAATGTCACCCTAAACCGGTGGCATTTTTTTTTGCTGACATATTTGCTGTTGTTCTGTAGTGGCACAAAGATTGGCATTAGAGTGTGAAAACGTGAAAAAAATAAATCATAATGAGTAAAATAATAGGAATTGACCTGGGTACAACAAACTCTTGCGTTGCCGTAATGGAAGGGAACGAACCAGTTGTTATACCTAACAGTGAAGGAAAAAGAACAACTCCGTCAGTTGTAGGATTTGTAGATGGCGGAGAAAGAAAAGTTGGTGATCCTGCAAAGCGTCAGGCCATCACAAACCCACACAAAACAATTTATTCAATCAAGCGCTTTATGGGTGCTACCTGGGACGAAGTAAAAAACGAAGTTTCCAGAGTACCTTACGAAGTAGTCAAAGGAGATGGTGGCACTCCTCGCGTTAAGATTGACGATAAAATGTACACACCGCAGGAGATCTCAGCAATGATTCTTCAAAAAATGAAGAAAACGGCTGAAGATTACACTGGTCAGGATATTAAAGAAGCAGTTATTACTGTACCGGCATACTTTAACGACAGCCAACGCCAGGCGACTAAAGAAGCTGGTCAAATTGCAGGCCTTGAAGTAAAACGTATTATCAATGAGCCCACTGCTGCATCACTCGCTTACGGACTCGACAAGAAGAGTCAGGATGTGAAAGTTGTAGTATTCGACCTTGGTGGTGGTACTCATGATGTTTCAATTCTCGAACTCGGTGACGGAGTATTTGAAGTATTGTCAACTGATGGTGATACTCACCTCGGTGGTGACGACTTTGACCAAAAAATTATCGATTGGTTAGTTGAAGAGTTTAAGAAAGACAATGGCGGAGCTGATCTTTCAAAAGATCCAATGGCGATGCAACGTCTTAAAGAAGCTGCTGAGAAAGCGAAAATTGAACTTTCCTCTTCTTCAAATACTGAGATCAACCTGCCTTACATCATGCCGGTTGATGGTACACCAAAACACCTTGTTGTATCGTTGAGTCGCTCTAAGTTTGAGCAATTGGTTGATGATCTCGTGAAGAAAACAATGAACCCATGTGAATCAGCTCTCAAAGATGCTGATCTCGATAAGTCAGATATTGACGAAGTAATTCTCGTTGGAGGTTCAACTCGTATTCCTGCAGTTCAGGATGCAGTGAAAAACTTCTTCAATAAAGACGCTTCTAAAGGTGTAAACCCCGATGAGGTTGTGGCAATTGGTGCCGCTATTCAAGGTGGGGTTATGACCGGTGAAGTAAAAGATGTACTTCTTCTCGATGTAACTCCATTGTCGCTCGGTATTGAAACAATGGGTGGAGTATTCACTAAATTGATTGAAGCGAATACAACAATCCCAACCAAGAAGAGTGAAACATTCTCGACTGCTGCAGATAACCAGCCATCAGTTGAAATTCATGTTCTTCAGGGTGAACGCTCAATGGCTAAGGACAACCGCTCAATTGGTAAGTTCCACTTAGATGGAATTCCACCTGCTCCGCGTGGAACTCCTCAAATTGAGGTGACTTTCGATATCGATGCTAACGGTATTTTGAATGTATCAGCAAAAGATAAGGCTACTAATAAAGAGCAATCTATCAGAATTGAAGCTTCTTCAGGATTGAGTGAAGACGAAATCGATAAAATGAAGAAGGAAGCTGAAGCTAACGCTGATGAAGACCAAAAACGCAAAGAGGAAATCGATAAGTTGAATCAGGCTGATACGCTGATCTTCCAAACTGAAAAACAGTTGAAAGAATACGGTGACAAGCTGCCTGAAGACAAAAAGAAACCTATCGAAGAGGCGCTCGAAGAATTGAAGAAAGCTCACGAAGCCAAAGACCTCGATGCGGTTGACAGCTCAATGGAAAAGCTCAATAGCGTATTCCAGGAAGCGAGTCAGGAAATGTACAACGCTCAACAACAAGCCGGAGGAGCTGATGCAGGTCAGCAACAAGAAGGTGGCGAGCAAGGATCTGACGATGATGAGGTAACTGATGTTGACTTTGAAGAAGTTGACGAAGACAAGAAAAAGTAATCCTCGGTCAATATAGATTGAAAGTCCGTTCTTACTGAGAGCGGGCTTTTTTTTATGGTATGTATATTTTTTGTGATTGTAATTCCTGATCTGGAATATTGATGATGTAAATTCCGCTGTTGAGGTCAGGTAAATGCTGTGATGTTGCTGAAATTGTATTGCGGTAAACCGTTCTGCCCTTTAAATCAATAATTCTAAATTCAGATCCGATTAGCTTTGAGTCAAACCAAAGAGTACCGTCTTTTAGTCCAAATAGTGGAAACTTATCGTCAATCGTAGATACAGAGTTCAGCTCACTTTCCCTGATGATAAACTCGTATTCAATAGTTGTAACCTCTGATGGATTATTGGGGTCGTAAATATCAAAAAACACAGATGATTTTCCCGTTTTCCCGTTCATCGTGTTGCTGATTACGAGTTTTTGATTCACTTGCGGATTCGCCTGTAAGATAAAATCTGCGCTGTCTCCATCACTCAAATCACTGTAAGAGTTTGTTTGATCATCAAAACCGATTACCCATTCGTTTGGCATTCTTGAAAAGGATGTTTTCCACCTCAATGTTGTATCTGCGCTAATAGTTGATGTTATTTCAATATACCAGTGAGCGGGTGACTGATCTACTGTTTTCTTTAAAACTGTGTAAGTAGTATCAACATTGAATAGTTGAGCATAAGAATTTAATGAGAGTATAGAAAAGGCTATACCTGTGAACAGGGTAATTATATATCTCATTCGATTATTAGTTTTTGTGTATAAAGTGATTTTTTCGTCTTGATTTTAGTTACATAAATTCCGGCTGACAAATTACTGATGTCGAGGAAGCCGGTATGCTTTAGATTTGATGATTCTTTTACAAGAGCGCCTTTTGAATTGTAAATACTAATTGTTTCAATTGGCTCATTTGAGTTGATATTGATGTGATCTGTAGCCGGGTTGGGATATAGAGTAATTTCTTTGTTATTCGATAGCGGAGTTACTGAAGTTGCTGTGGAGTCTTTTACTATTTGAATAATTTCTTCATCACTATTAATCGATGTTCTAACTATGAATACTCCATCATCGAGTGAGTGAGCATTGAAGGTGACGGTAACTGTTCCGCTCAACACTATATTATTGAAATACGAATCAACGAGCTGACCAACTATATTGTAGATATCAACATCCACGGTATCATTTTCCAGATCGTGTAGAGTGATCTGAGTTGAGTTGATAAATGGGTTGGGAGACGCAGTGACTTTTTGGTTCTGACCAAAACCCGTGATACAGGTGATTGTAAAAATAAGGGTGAACAAAAAGTATCTCATGAGCATTAGGTTAATAAAAATAGTTGATCCAAATCTACTGATTATTTAATGATTTTCCTGTTTGTCGGTGATATGACAAAAATGTTAATAGGTTGACAAAATTACGGTAAATGAAAAAAATATTATGTAGGTTTGAGTTGATTCACAAATAATTACATATATGAAGTATTCTTACAGTTTCTTAATGGTACTCGCCATTTCAATAGTAGCGAATTATTCTCATGCTCAAATTGAAGAGTGGACAGAAGTTGCTCCTTTACCAGAGGGACGACACCACCCTGTAACATGGGGCTTTGATGATGAAGGTTATGTGGTTACCGGAAGTAATACAGCCAGTAATCCAACGCGAGACTTTTACCGTTATGATCCTTCAACTGATTCGTGGGAAACTTTGGATAACTTCCCGGGCGGACCAAGGAGTTTTTCTATTGGTGTGACATACAACGGCAAAGGATATTTAGGATTTGGTGCTTCATTGACACAGTATTACGATGATCTCTGGGAATATGACCCAGAAACTGATACCTGGACAGAACTACCATCTTGTCCTTGTACGGGACGCAGGCATCCATCTTTCGTGATTAATGACGGTCGCTTATTTGTTGGACTTGGAGACGGTGCTCCCGGAAACTTAAATGACTGGTGGGAATACGATATTGAAGCAGAACAATGGACTCAACATGATAATTTACCGGGGCAACCAAGACACCACCCATTCCAATTTTCTGCCGGTAGTCATGCTTATGCTGGAATGGGTCACGGAGGAAGTTTAATTTATGGTGACTGGTATAAGTTCAACATGGAAACGGACTCATGGGAAACGATGAGCGCATTCCCGGGTGAACCCAGGGTTGCAGGCGCTCAGTTTGATTACAGAGGAGACGGATATGTGATCAGTGGTGACGGAAGTGATCACAGCTACATGCAGGAAGGTGAATTCTGGAAATATGATGACGACAATGATTCATGGGAAGAATTGACGCCACATCCGGGCATCAGCAAGTGGGCACCCGGAGCAATGGTGATTCATCACAAGCTATACTTTGTTGCTGGTCAGAACCGCCAAACGGGTGTGAATACCGATAATGTGTGGATGTACGACTTTGGTATTCCGGCCGGGCAAAACACAATTGCAAAAGAAAGCATTGAGATTTACCCCAATCCTGTTAGAGAACAGCTCAATGTTAAAGGTGAAAGCCTTAAACAGATCACGATCATGGATATTACAGGAAAAGTTGTGCTTCAAAATGATTTAAGAACACAATCTGTAGATTTATCAAACCTTGATAAAGGTTCTTACCTGATTGAGATCAAAGATGTAAATGGAAAAATATTTTCTGATAAACTGGTAAAGATGTAAGATTCAGTCTAATAAAAAAATAAAGCCGCTTCATCATTGGAGCGGCTTTTTTAGTTTATGAAACAACGCGTTCTATTTCAGTATCACCTGTGTTGAACTCGAATATTTTGTTCTTGCTTTTATCATTTCTCAGCGTAGCCAAAACTGTAGCTGCGACATCTTCACGCGGAACACCTTTTTTGGATGCAGGGTTCTCGATGTCAATTTTGCCCGTTCCTTCTTCATCCAGCAGCAGACCGGGGCGGAGGATCGTGTAGTCAAGTCCGATCGATTTCAACAACCGATCAGCATAATGTTTAGCCACGTAGTAAGGCTTCATGCCCTCGAGCTTTTCCCACACTTTGCGGTTGTCAGCCATCATCGCGCTTACCATGACGTAGCGATTAACACCTGCATATTTAGCAGCTTCCATCGTTTTTACGGCTCCATCAAGGTCAACAGTCAATGTTTTGTCAGATCCTGTATTACCGCCAGATCCGGCTGTGAAAACAACTGCGTCATTACTTGATATAGCTTCTTTGAGCTTGTCAACACTGTCTTCCAAACTCACAACTTTAGAATCCACTCCCAGATCATCAAAATGACTTTTTTGTTCTTCTTTTCTGATTAATGCAGTGGGAGTGAAGTCATTAGACTCTTTCATCTTTTTTGTGATGTGTTTTCCCACTTTTCCGTTAGCTCCTATGATGAGTACTTTTTTCATTATTGTGCTGTTTTATCCGTCATAACGACTGAGTATAAAGCTTGTTCGCAGAGATTATTGCTTATTCCACATCGGGTTGTGTTTAATAATTTTTGTGTGTATTTCACAGTCTTCATCATGAGCTCCCGGTAGGTAGCCGATGCTCATCAAAAACTCTCCCACGATTTCGCCACCTGTAAACTTAAAATGCTTTTTGAATAATTTCACCCAATCCTGCTTTGAAAGCGGGTGATGATGCTCCAGCCATTTTTCAAACGAGCCAAATTCTTTCTTTAACTCAGTGATTTTTTGAGCGTTGACTATCGCTGCGTTGACTTTTAGCTTGTTCCTGATGATTCCGGGATCTGACAGTAACCGCTGTCTGTCCTTTTCACCGTAATTAGCGATTTTTTGAATATTAAACTCATCGTAAGCTTTCCTGAAGTTGTCTTCTTTTTTGAGAATAGTCTCCCAGCTCAGTCCGGCCTGGTTGATTTCCATGATCAGTCTTCCAAAAAGCTCATTGTCATCGTGTAGTGGAAATCCGTAATGATTGTCGTGATAATTCTTGTGTAGTGACTTTCTGGGCTCCGGTAGTTTCTCTATGTGTTTGCAATACGACATCAGTTCTTTTTTGCGAAAATATTCAGAATGTCATAAGTAGCTATTGTTTACTTCTGCAAAAACTATAATTTTGACTCATCTAAAAATAAACTTAAATGGAAGTAGAAAGCACGATTGTCAGTTGGTTTAAGGGGCTTGAGCCCACGACTCAGGCTCTGGTTGGAACGCTCTTTACATGGGGCGTTACAGCTCTTGGGGCTGCTTTTGTCTTCTTCTTCAAATCTGTTAACCGAAAAGTCCTCGATGCCATGCTCGGCTTTGCGGCCGGTGTGATGATCGCAGCCAGTTTTTGGTCACTGCTCAATCCGGCAATTGAAATGGCTGAAGGAATGGGGCAAACGCCCTGGGTTCCGGCTACTGTTGGTTTTTTAGCGGGTGGTATTTTCCTGTGGGGAATAGACAAAATATTACCACACCTTCACCTGGGCTATCCGCGCAAAGATGCAGAGGGAGTGAAAACGAGCTGGAACAGGAGTGTTTTGCTGGTATTGGCTATCACGCTACACAATATTCCTGAAGGTTTAGCGATTGGCGTTGCCTTTGGTGCGCTGGCTTACGACATTCCGGGAGCGAGCTTGTCTGGTGCTGTAATCCTGGCGCTCGGTATTGGAATTCAAAATTTCCCCGAGGGACTGAGTGTTTCCGTTCCGCTCCGCAGGGAAGGTTTTTCGCGAAGAAAGAGTTTTTGGTACGGACAACTCTCAGGGGTAGTTGAGCCAATTGCAGGAGTAATTGGTGCTTTGGCTGTTGTCATGATCAGACCCATTCTTCCATACGCCCTTGCGTTTGCTGCCGGAGCTATGATTTTTGTTGTTGTGGAGGAGTTGATTCCGGAGTCGCAATACCACCGAAATGAAGATACGGCTACTGTTGGAGCCATGCTCGGCTTTGCGGTTATGATGACGCTCGATGTGGCACTCGGTTAGCGGTTCGTTCGGCTCTGACCGTTATTCAAAAAAATTATAACCAGCCTTTGCGTTTGAAGTAGAAGAGTGTGAGCCCTGATGAGAGGATCATAAGGGCAATGGCAAATGGATAGCCCCAAATTTCATCTAACTCGGGCATAAACTGGAAGTTCATCCCGTACAAACTCGCGATGAGTGTTGGCGGCATGGCGATTACGGTAACAACGGTAAAGATTTTGATGATCTCGTTTTGCTCCAGGTCAACCAAACCGAGGAAGGTGTTCTGAAGGTACTCGAGTCGTTCAAAATTGAATGATGTGTGATCGAGTAGGGAGCCAACGTCCTTGATCATGATGCGGATGCGGTCGTATTCATTATCGGGGAACATTTGACTTTTGAGTATCGAGCTGATGATGCGCTGTTTATCCACGATGTTTTCTCTGATCAGCATCGTTGTTTCCTGGAAGTTGCTGATCTTGATGAGCATGTCATCATCGAGGTTGCGGTTTAGCGCCAGGTCTTTTCCGATATCAGATATTTCACGGGAAATGTGCTCGAGGAAATCGGCATCGAAATCGATTCGCGTTTCAAATAAAATGAGGAAAATCTTGTAATTGGGCGCGTTAGTTCTGCGGTAGCGCGGCAGTTTTTTATGGATGTCGTCAAATGTTTTAAGCTCCACTTTGCGCTGCGTTATGATGAAGTCATCCTTGATGATAAACGAAACCGCCTCGTTTTTGTAGCCGTCATTGGTTTTGATGATGAAGTTGGAGTTTGCATTGATCTCGTCTTCAGTTTCAGAGAATTTAGAGGAACTCTCAATCTCTTCAGCTTCCTGTGCTGTTAGTAGCTCGATATCAAATTTACTTTGAACGTATTCCCGCTCTTTATAACTCGGCTTCACCAAATCGACCCATAGAATCTCATTAACCTGAAGCTCTTCCAATTTACTGAAGTCGCGCGTGAGCAACAACTCATTTTCGCTGTAATAATGGCAAACGATCATAGGCCTGCTTTTTAAAATGAAACCATCGAGCTTGGCGAATATAATACTAAATGATGTTTTGCAAGTAATTTTTGGTCAGAACCGGAATTGTTAAGGGGGAGATCGAGGCCCAGGTCAAGGTCGAGGAGATTCTAAACTTGGTTTTGGTTCGTTTGATGGTTGAGGTGTTAAAGTTTGGAGGTTTAGAGCTGTGAGGTTTGGGAGTTTGTATCGCAGCGTGCGCGGAGCTTTTTGATGTTGGATCTGCAGAATAACGTAGCGTTCGCAGCGTGTTCACTATCGCTCACAGTGAG
>NZ_JAVLBN010000034.1:0-23270 GCF_031581065.1 Salibacter sp. | reverse complement strand
GCATCTTTTGGTTCTGACCATTAGTCAAGTCAATTTTAAAAACGGCTCCTTCATGAAAAAATGTAGCCAGCACACTTTTTTCACTCTTGCAATAAGAAACCGAATTGATAAATGCCGATCTCATTGCTGTAGGTAAAACCTGATTCTCGGGATCGTCAATTACTTTGTAGTTTTCATTCGGTGCCATCTCAGAATTCCTTGTAAGTTGAAACGGTTTTCCAGATACCGGGTCAACTGCTTTATCAAAACCATTCTCCCATGCCAGCCATTCTGCAGTTTGGGTATTTGTTGCAAGATCATACTCGAGAATCATGTCAAACCCCGATGAAGAAACCAGAATTTTGGAAACATCATGATTGAGTTCAACAGTGTGAATATAGCTGAACCACGGATTATTTATCGTCTGCTTTTCACCATTTGGTCTGATTATAAAAACCTCTTTCTCTGCCGAAAAGGAAAAAGTATTCTTTTTAAAATCGATCCCGCGCGGCTCAGGAATTCCGCGAAATTCATCATTAGTTGAAAGCTTCCCTTCGTGCAAAGACATGGAGACAATGCCTCCTTTATCAACCTTTCTTCTTTCTACACTACCTGATCTACCAGAAGCATTTTTTTGAGACTTTAGGTAGCGCTCGCGGATTGCCTGGAGGTTAAAGCTCTTTATAGTTGCAACAATGTTTATGTTTCCGTAGAAAGCATGATCTCTTTGAAAGTCTTTGAGGTTAATCTTCATTCCTGCAATTTTCAATGATTTTAATCAACTCTTTTGCCTGACCTTTACGTGAATATTGAAGCACTTTGTCAGAAAGTAAAAATTTCTCAGTTATCTTATCTCGCTGCTTCCATTTTTCATAACTATTCAGAATAGTTTTTTTGATTGACGCTTTATCTGAGTAATCAAACATCTCACCCCGCTCAGCAGATCTGATTATTTTAGAAGCATTTCCATCTACAGGGCCAATGTTCAACAAGTCACTCCCTGAAGCTAAATATTCAAATAGTTTCCCCGTCAAAATTAAATGATTGCCTTCTGTCTTTGGAATTACAAACAATAACATTCCAGAGCTCACCATCTTTTCAACTGCTACTTTATGCTGCACAAACCCTTCTTGTATGAAAGCATTTCCCAGGCTTTTTTGAAATCTGTTTGAAGTTTGTGGTGAAATATTGCCGGTAATGATAAGTCTAAAGTCATTTTTAAAACCTTCATCTTCATTACGCAACTCTTCAAGTGCTGATTCAAGTTCTGGAACAACCTGATTATCTTTATAGTTCCCGATATAGCTCAGCACAAAGAAATCTTTCCGTTTTTCAAAACGATCAGGTAAATCATCAGTATCAAAACCGTTGAACAAAACTTCAATTCCGCTTTTTTTGCCTGAAATTACAGCTAACTCTTGTTTAAGTCCTTCACTTACAGTGATGACAGAGTCAGCCGACTTCAGCACCTCTTTCTCTAATTCCTCATCCTTCTTTCTAGCACTATCAGTTCTCGGTAAAAATTTATTGTAATAAATCCCTGTCCATGGATCTCTAAAATCAGCAATCCAATTTACATCGTACTTTTCTTTCAGTTTAAGCCCAATTAGATGCGTACTGTGTGGAGGCCCGGTTGTGATGACTGCTCTGTAATCATTATTATTGAGTAGCTGAGCACATTCTTTTTGAGCAAACTTGTTCCAACCCATTCTGGCATCCGGAATAAAAAAGTTTGCCCTTACATAAAGGCCTAACTTTTTCACAGGAGAACCGGAATCTTTAATTCCGCTCATTCCAACAGATGACTTTTTACCTTTTTTCCCCGTAAGTACATTAAAAACCTTGAATGGCTCTACGGTTCTGGTTTTGTGAACTTTTATTTCAGAAGGAATTTCATCTATTAAAGATTCATCATAAGACGGGTAACTCCCATCCCTTACCGTTACAATTTCTGGTTCCCAGCCAAATTCAACAAGGTATTTTGAAAACTTAAGCCACCGTTGAACACCCGGCCCAGAGCCAGGCGGCCAATAATAAGTGAGTATAAGTACTCGCTTACTCATTTTTATCTCTCAGGCTTTTAATCAAAACCCCAATAGCCAGCAGAACCAACAGTAAGGAACTGGCAAATGAAACTTTTTCACCAATCGCATAACTTGCCGGGCGGAATTTAAATACAACCTCGTGCTCTCCTGCAGTTACTTCCATACCTCTCAATATCCAGTTAACTCTTATATGATCGACTTCTTCACCATCAATATAAGCTTGCCAACCGGGCTGATAGAATATTTCAGAAAACACAATAAACGATTTCTCGGTAAGATCCACTGAATACTTGAGGTCATTGAGCTTGAATTGTTCCAGCGTAACTGTTCCTTCCTGGCTGTAATCGTTCTGCGATACTTCATCTTTAAATCGCTCATCGATCACCACATCTGTTCTTGGGTTGAAATTATCCAAAGCTTTGATTTCTTCATCAGCATTCGGAACCCAATTCACATTCTTCGCTAACCATGCATGCCCAATAGCCTCTGGGTTTTGAGTAACTGATGGTCCATTTTGAGTCTTTTGGATAATGTACTTTGTATTGAGCATGTTCAGAACCGAACGATTGAATTGTCCTCCACTGCTCATGTGAAACTCGATCAGTTGCTGATAGCGCATGAGTTTAGCTGCGTTATAACCGCCAATAGTTTTGTGGAAGTACGATGAACGAGAACTATTATACGTGTTGTTTACAAGATCGAGCACACGATAGTTACTCATTGAATCAAGTGTAGAAAACATGACTTTGTTTCTATCAGATTCATCGAGGTTTCCTTCTTTTTGTTGAAGCTCGGCCATGTTCTTTTCCACCTCCTGAGATACTTTAGGCCGGTTTTGGAGTTCTGACTGTAATATTTGAAGATCGTAAGGCTGAGCTTTATAAGGTTGTCTTTGACCTTCTTTTTTCACCCACTTCTCGTAATTTCTTCCGTTTTTATCATTGTGGATATATCTTCTATCAACAAACCACAAATCGAGTAGAATAACTGCCGCTAAAATCGGAACAATAACTTTTGGCTGAATCTTTTTGACTCCGATCAAAAATACTCCTATAAATCCTAGAAGAACTAAAAAGAAACTGCGCAGTAAATCAGCTTTAAAGATGGATTCTCTCGCTTTTTCTAATTCTGCCAGCATCATATCAATTTGACTGGCAGCTTGCGGATTTGAGCTTTTTTGTGCTTCGAACCTTGCTAATTCGCCATTGGCGTAAAAGTCGAAAAAAGAAGAAGGTGTTATCATAAAAAGAATCATGATCCCAGCTAATACGCCTGATACGGTCAATATTTTCTTTTTATTTTCTTTCCAAAAATTGTTTTTCTCAATTAACTCTTTTAAAAATAACACTCCCAAAAGAGGCATCGCAAACTCGGCTACCATCAGCATCATGGTTACGGATCTGAACTTGTTGTACATCGGGAAATAATCGATAAACAGTTCAGTAAACCACATGAAGTTTTTACCCCATGCCAGCATGATACTCAATGCCGTGAGCACAACTAAAGGCCATTTAAGCCAGTGTTTAACGGTGAATGCTCCTAGAAAAAATAATAAAACAATGATTGCCCCAACATAAACCGGTCCGGCTGTAAAAGGTTGATTTCCCCAATATTGGTTCATTTGTCCTACATACTGTCTCGCTCTTGGTGACACTTCCTCAAGAGCATCTTCGTTATTGCCGATTGCTCCAGTAGGTCCACCTTTTGCATTTGGAAATAAAAGCGACCAGGTTTCACCAATACCCAAGCTCCAATTGGTGATGTAATCTTTATCCAGGCCAGACTCCTGACCTGTTAAGTTTTTTGCACCATCAGCTTCAATCGTGAGCTCATTCTCGCCACGCATCGTGCTCTCAACATAAGTATAAGTTGTCCACAAACGTGTGATATTTGAACTCACTGCTAATAGCGCAGCAACAACGAGGAAACCAATCACTTTTAATAGGTGTTTTTGCTCCTGCTGTTTGAGGGCTCTGACCATTTCAGCAATTCCGATTACCAGTAATGTTATAGCAGTGTAGTACGTAATTTGAAAGTGATTTGCAGCTATTTGAAGACTGAGTGCCACGGCTGTTAAAATACTGCCCGGAATGTACTTCTTTCTTACTACTAAAATCATACCGGCAACTATGGCTGGCAAATAACTTACTGCATCAATTTTACTATTGTGTCCGGCTTCTAGTGAAATCATGAAGAAGCTTGAAAAAGCAAATGCCAGTGCTCCTAATATTGCCAGCCTTGGTCTTACTTTTAATGTGAGCATCAGGATATAAAAGGAAGACATCATAACGAAGAAATAAAATGGTGGTCTAGGGTATATATTTCTCAGTTCATTGATGTAGCCCAATAAATTACCATCAGTAATCATGGATATTTGAAAAGCCGGCATTCCGCCAAACATGTTAGCAGTCCAAAGTGGTTCAGAACCGTAAGCTTCTCTGTAATCCAGAATGGCTCGTGACATTCCTACCCAGGACTGAATATCGCCCTGTGACAAAACAAAACCCTGAAAAGCAGGTGAGAAAAACACTCCGCTAATGACTAAAAATAAAACTATAGCTATTCCGTGGATTAGGGCTTTGTTCTTGTCGATTTGCATATTAGTTTGGTTTAATCGTCTTTAATTTCCTCGAAATCTACGTATTCACCATCATTATCTGAATACGATTGTCGCTTTTTTTTCTTGATGTATTCAATTTTCACTTTTCCGTCATCCTTCACCTGCTGTTTATCAGATCGCTGGTTCTGACGGTTTTGCTGACGCTGATTCATATCATCATACATCTTTTCCTGAGCTTTTTTAGCTCCCCACCTCAGCAAAAATGGCAATACGTATCTCGCGATCAACTTTATGCCAAAGTAGATGAGTGCAATTATTGCTATGGTTCTCAGTAATCCGATAAAATCAGCCTGGTAAGTCATCTTATTTACTCAAATATAGGTTGCGTTCAGCGTAAACCTTTTTGAAAAATGGATCTCTCAAGTGATTGATGAAACGTATCGCTTCACCGGTAGATTTCATTTCAGGACCTAATTCTTTATCAACATCAGGAAATTTATCAAATGAAAAAACCGGAATTTTAATTGCGTAACCATCGAGCTTTGGATCGTAATCAAAGTCTTTCACTTTATGAGTTCCCAGCATTACTTTTGTTGCCCAGTTAACATATGGCTGGCCATAAGATTTTGCGATAAATGGCACTGTTCGTGATGCTCTTGGGTTAGCTTCAATGACGTAGACTTTATTGTCCTTAATAGCGAACTGAATATTGATCAATCCTTTTGTTTCAAGGGCGACAGCAATCTTTTTTGTGTACTCTTTTATTTGATCGAGAACATCATCATTCATATCAAATGAAGGTAATACAGCATAAGAATCACCTGAGTGAATTCCGGCTGGTTCTATGTGCTCCATTATCCCCATGATGAGCGTATCCTCTCCGTCACAAATCGCATCTGCTTCAGCCTCGATTGCTCCATCAAGGAAATGATCGAGAAGAATTTTATTTCCAGGTAAATCGCGCAGGATATTCACTACATGATGTTCCAAATCTTGTTCGTTAATCACGATTTTCATGCTCTGACCTCCAAGAACATAGCTGGGTCTGACCAATAGTGGGAAACCAATTTCACGCGATAACTCAATTGCCTCATCAGCCGTATCTACAGATCCATATTCTGGATAAGGTATTTCCAGTTTCTTGAGTAAATCAGAAAACTCTCCACGGTTTTCAGCCATATCAAGCGTCCTGTGGCTGGTGCCGAGAATTTTGATGCCATATCGCTCGAGTTTTTCAGCAAGCTTTAGTGCTGTTTGTCCGCCAAGCTGCACAATAACACCTTCCGGGTCTTCGTGCTTAATGATGTCGTAAATATGTTCCCAAAAAACCGGCTCAAAATAGAGTTTATCAGCTGTATCGAAGTCTGTTGAAACAGTCTCAGGATTACAGTTGATCATGATTGTTTCGTAATCTTCTTCTTTTGCCGCTAAAACACCGTGAACACAGCAGTAATCAAACTCTATTCCCTGCCCAATTCTGTTTGGACCACTACCTAAAATCACAACTTTCTTGCGATCACTCTTTGGTGATTCGTTTTCTTCTTCAAAAGTTGAATAATAATAAGGTGTTTCTGCCGGGAACTCTGCTGCACAAGTATCAACGAGCTTGTAAACCCTGTTGATGTTCATTTGAGTGCGTTTCTCATGGAGCTCGCTTTCCAAGCAACGCAGTAAGTGCGCTATTTGCCTATCAGCATAACCTTTTTGTTTTGCTTTGAGTAACAAGTCTTTTGGCAATGAGTCAAGGTTGTATTTTTCAATCTCGTTCTCAATTGAAATCAACTCCTCAATTTGATGTAAGAACCACTTATCAATTTTGGTAATATCGTGAATAGTGCTGAATGGAATACCCAACTTCACAGCATCGTAAAGGTGAAAAAGTCGATTCCACGAAGGATGTTTTAAACTTTCTAAAATCCTGTCTTGATCGCGCCATTCTTTACCATCGGCACCGAGTCCATTTCGGTTTATCTCAAGTGACTGACAGGCTTTTTGAAGGGCTTCCTGGAAGTTGCGCCCTATTCCCATCACTTCACCAACAGATTTCATCTGCAAGCCAAGTTCACGGTCAGATCCTTTGAATTTATTAAAGTTCCACCTCGGGATTTTGACAATTACATAATCCAGTGTTGGCTCAAAATACGCTGATGTGGTTTTCGTGATTTGGTTTTTCAATTCATCAAGCGTGTAACCAAGTGCGAGCTTTGCAGCGATCTTGGCAATTGGATAACCTGTGGCTTTTGACGCAAGTGCCGATGACCGAGAAACCCTTGGATTGATTTCAATTGCGATAATATCTTCTTTCTCATCTGGTGAAACCGCAAATTGCACATTACAACCTCCTGAGAAATCACCAATAGCACGCATCATCTTGATCGCCATATCACGCATGCGTTGATAAGTTGTATCAGATAATGTCATTGCCGGAGCAACCGTAATGGAGTCACCGGTATGAATTCCCATCGGATCCATGTTCTCGATAGAACAAATGATAATGACGTTATCATTTTTATCGCGAAGCAGCTCTAACTCATATTCTTTCCAACCGAGTACTGCCTTATCGATCATCACTTCATGAATTGGGGAAGCATGAAGGCCGCGGTTGAGCAGTTTATCAAATTGTTCTTGTGTGTGAACAAAAGAAGCTCCTGATCCACCAAGCGTGTAAGAAGGTCTAATCACCAACGGAAAACCGAGTTCCTGTGCTATTTCTTTTCCTTCAAGAAATGATTTCACCGTACCGGATGGCGCAACACCAACACCAATATCACTCATCAACTTTCTAAAAGCCTCACGGTTTTCAGTGATTTCAATCGCATCGATATCAACACCAACCATTTTCACACCAAAATCTTTCCATAAGCCGTGATCCTGGCACTCAATCGCGAGGTTCAAAGCCGTTTGACCACCCATTGTTGGGAGAACTGCATCAATTTGGCGTTCTGAAAGAATGTGACGAATTGAATCAACTGTCAATGGAAGCAAATAAACATGATCGGCTGTTACAGGATCAGTCATGATTGTTGCCGGATTCGAATTTATCAGTGTAACTTCGATTCCTTCTTCCTTCAGTGATCTTGCTGCTTGTGAACCTGAATAATCAAATTCGCAGGCCTGCCCAATTACGATTGGACCACTTCCAATAATAAGTACTGATTTGATTGAGTTATCTTTCGGCATGATATCGCAATTTTGCGCTGGTGAAAATATTCCTGCAAATGTAAAATTTCAGGCTAAACTCATTGGTTAAAAAACAGGTATGAATCGGAATTTATTCACAACTAAACACGCTAAACTAGAGTATCACATCTACGGTTCGGGAAAAAAACCGATGCTTGCGTTTCACGGGTTCGGCAGGCATGCATCAGATTTTAAACCTTTTGCGTCAAGAGTTGGAACTGACTACACTGTTTACGCTTTCAACCTTATTCACCACGGGAATAGCTCTTTTAAACAATCGCGAAACGACTCAGCTCCTATCACAAAAAAGGAATTAGCAACTGCCCTTGGGTCATTCACAAAGGAATTGAACCTTACTAAAATATCAGTTTGCGGGTACAGTCTTGGTGGAAAAATCGCTCTTTCCACTGTTAAAATAATGCCTGAGATTATTGATGAAATCTGGCTTTTTGCTCCGGATGGTGTGAAGGTCAACTTTTGGTATAAGCTTGCCACAAACTCGGTGATAGGACGAAAAACTTACCGGTATTTACTGGAAAGTCCACACGCTATTCAGAGCCTTATGAATTTTTCGACTAAACTCAAGCTGGTTCACCCGAGGCTGAAAAAATTCGCTGAGCACAATCTCGGATCTGACCGTCAAAGAGAGTTAGCCAAAACGGTGTGGCTCACTTACAGGAAGCTAAATCCAAATATGGATGAAGTGAAAAAGACTATTGTTGATAAGGAAATTCCGGTTTATCAATATTATGGGAAATACGACCGGGTAATTCCGCCAAAAATTGGAAGAGAATTCAGTAAATCTATTGGTCAGAGCCAAAATTTCATCGAGTTAGAAAAGGGTCACGCCCTCCTCGATGAAGACGTCATGAATGACTTACCGATTATGTACAAGTGAACTCATCAAAGCAGGCTAAAAAGATATCAAAATCAGAACGCTTTAATTACGAGTCCATCTTTGGAAGCTTAATCTAATTATCCCGACAAGCTTCGCTATCGGGATTCGTTCAACTTACAAATTTCAGTTCACTTCGTTCCTGAAACCTGAGTTTCACGAATAAAAAAAGCCCTTCCTGAAAACAGGAAAGGCTGAATTCTTTTACGTATCGTTTAATTAGCGCTTGTGACGTGATTCGCTAGAAACAGATACTTTCTTGCGACCTTTAGCTCTTCTACGAGAAAGAACTTTGCGTCCGTTCTTAGAAGACATTCTTTCTCTGAATCCGTGCTTATTTTTACGCTTTCTATTTGATGGTTGAAATGTACGTTTCATATCTTCGAGCTATTGCTATTTCTTAAAGGACTGCAAATGTATTTTAATTTTTGCTTTTGAACAAAATTAAGATGCAATCATTTTCAAACTCCTTTACTCTTACATGACAACGGAGTAGTTGAAAGATTTACTTTTGCGCAAAATTCTATACTAGTGTTTGCACCAAAACGAAATAAGAAAGAAAAGGTTAAAGTTTCAAAACAAGCCTGGAAAAAGGCTTTACGACTTTTCGCATATCTCAAACCTTACAGCGGTAAATTCAGCATTGGGTTAGTTTTCCTTCTCCTTTCCAGCCTGGCATCCATGGTTTTCCCCGGGTTGGCCGGAAAACTGGTTGATGCCGGAACATCAACCGGATCTGACCAGGATTCTTTACTAAACCTCGATAACATAAATGATGTTGCGCTCGCTCTTTTCTTGATTTTTGGGCTCAATGCAATCTTTTCATTTTTCAGAATCTATATATTCAATGATGTCACGGAAAGGATGCTCGCTAAGTTGAGGCAAGATACTTATAAGCATCTTCTCAAGTTACCGATGAGCTTTTTCAATAGCCAGCGAGTTGGAGAACTGAACAGCCGTATTTCCGCTGATATTGCACTTTTACAGGAAGCGTTTACCACAGTTTTGGCCGAGTTTATTCGCCAAATAATTATCATTGTTGTAGGTGTTGCGCTTCTCATTTTCTATTCGTGGAAACTTACACTCATCATGATGGCGACTTTACCGGTGATGATTGTTATCGCTATTTTCTTTGGTAAGTTCATTAAAAAGCTGTCAAAGAAAACGCAGGATAAAGTATCAGAATCAAATGTTATTGTTGAGGAGACTTTTACCGGCATTGCCAATGTGAAGTCATTTGCCAATGAGTTTTTTGAAATTGCTCGTTACACAAAAAGCACAAATGAAATCAGGAAGATTGCGATGAAAGGTGCTACTTGGCGTGGCGGATTTGCCAGCTTCATCATTTTTGCGCTTTTCGGTTCAATCGTTTTGGTTATTTGGCAGGGCGTTTTGCTCAAAGAAGCTGGTGAAATTAAGATTGGTGAACTGTTTTCATTCATTTTATACAGCGTTTTTGTTGGCGCATCTTTTGGTGGTACTGCCGATTTATTTGCCCGTATTCAAAAGGCAGTTGGAGCCACCGAACACCTTTTCGATTTAATGGACGAATCAACCGAACCTCTTGAAATTTCTCAAAAGGCGCAAAAGCTCGATGGTTTCAAAGGTATCATCGAATTCAAAAATGTTTCCTTCCACTACCCCAGCAGAAAAAATCACGAGGTTCTCAAGCATATTGATCTCAAAATTGATCACGGTCAGAACCTGGCGATTGTAGGCCCATCAGGAGCTGGTAAATCCACACTTATTCAATTGGTTTTGCGCTTTTATGGCGCTAGTGAGGGACAATTATTTTTTGACGACAAGCCAGCCGAGGAATACAAACTCAATAACCTACGTAACCAAATGGCTGTTGTGCCTCAGGAAGTAATTCTTTTTGGCGGAACAATCAGAGAGAACATTGCTTACGGAGATCCAGAAGCTTCAGAAGAAGAAATTGTTGAAGCTGCTAAAAAGGCGAATGCTCTCGAATTTATTGAACGATTTGAGGAAGGGTTGGATACTATTGTTGGGGAACGCGGTGTTCAATTATCTGGCGGACAAAGACAGAGGATTGCTATTGCCCGTGCGGTTCTGAAAAATCCTAAAATACTCATCCTCGATGAGGCTACATCTTCACTGGATTCAGAATCTGAAAAACTCGTTCAGGATGCTCTCGACAAATTGATGAAAGGCAGAACAAGTATTGTGATTGCTCACCGACTGAGCACAATCAAAAACGCTGACGAAATTGTGGTTCTGAAAGATGGTGAAATCGTTGAAAAAGGAAATCACTCACAACTCATTCAAAAAGAAAATGGGGTTTATCAAAACTTGAATGAGTTGCAGCTTACTGATTCTTAAAATCATACCTTACGCCTCAATACCCTAGTTTTTCTTTTAACTCTAAGTCTATTTCTCCATTGAACATAGATCCCTCTACCCAGCTTTCTGTTTTTACTGGAATAGTCACTTTCTCGTGAATAGTAAGTGATACTCTGACAGACGTACCTTTATATTTCTTTTCTAAAAAATCAGGCTTGTCACTACATATAGACATTTCAAGCCTTGTGGGAAGCCCATCGTCAATGTATTCACTAAAAACAACACGGTATTCCAATATCCCATCCTCAACGCAAGATAAAGACTTAGTCAACTCCAAAAAACTATTATTTGTGACATCTACAACAGCTTCTAGTCCAGGTGAACCATCACTATAACTGCCTAAAATCCTATATATAACATGTCCCTTATCGTTAAGAGTAGTATCTGTTACTTCATACTCAAAGATTTTGTAAGATGATGTTAGATCATTGACTTTTGTTTCCAAAACCGTATGTAGTAAATGATTCATTTTTCTTGTATATGTTGTGTTCAATTTAAAAGAATCTACATCTATTAATGCTACTCTTTCATAAAACTTCCCATTTAAGAACCCTGTTTTTTCTTTGGGGGAATAATCAGTGATCAAACAGTTTGCTTTTAAATATGAAGTGTCTCGTTTATTTTCACTGACAAGTAATTCTTCATACCCAGCTATGAAGCCCTGATTTTTGTACTCTTTGTTATTGAAATTAGTTAACGCCCCCTCAAAAATCTCTAAGGGAGTTTTAGGGTCAGCCGAAACAACGAACTCTCCCAATTCTATGCGCTTGCTTTCCATGTAAACTGTATCAGTTTTAACGAGTTTTGAAACTGGAATTTTGAGACTTTTGTATCCAATTACGCTTACTTTTATGGTGTCATTTTTATCGAGGTTCAGTTGAAATTCATAAGTACCATATTCTGAAGAAATAAAGCCAACCCCCTGATTTGATGTACTTGCAAAATGTACAAATGGAATACTTTTTTGTGATTCTTTATCAATGGCTACTCCTTTTAGTTTTTTTGATTGGCTATATAAGTTAGAATAGCTTAATAACAGAATAACTGATAATGTTAAAAACTTTGACACCATTATTGATCATTTTTTAAATGAACCATAAATTTATTGATGAAAATGCAAACGGTTCTTGTTTGTAACATGTAAAAAAATTAATTATAGTTAATAAAAGACCTGGTAATAATTCACAATAATCACCAGGTCTTTATCTTTACTTCCAAAAGTAATTAATTTAAAAAGCAATGATGATTACTTGGGGCCTGATAACACAGTTGACCAGCTTTTACCTTTATCTATTCTTTCTTTTATCTTGCCAGAATGATCAAAAAATGCTCGAACAAATCCTCGAACATCTCTGAATGTTCTACCAAAAATTGAAGGAAATTCATCGCTACCTCCAGTTTCAGTAATAATGAATGTGTGCCAATTGTTTTCCGTGTCATTTATAGCTAAATTCCAAAAAGTTAAGCTATACCTTGCGATTATTGATGATCCAATAATCCCTGTTTTTTCTTTATCAGAAAAATTATCAGAGCTTTCAATTTCACTTTCAAATGAATTAAGGCCATCAAGTGCCTCATTTAACGTATTTGAGGAGTCTACAATATTTTCTAATTCATACAGCTTGGTTGCCACATCACTTGATATGGAACTACTATTTTTTAAGTCGTCAACAATATTGTCGTAGGAATTAGATGAAATATAATCTAACTCGCTATTCCTCAGTTCAGGTAAAAAGCTAGGATCTAAGCTATCAACAACATGTGGTGAATTTTCCATAGTAACTTCGATTGTCGAGTCAACTTGTTGAGCTGTAACATCGGGGAAATCATTCAATTTTCCAATTTCTTCCAAGCTTTTGTTGTGTAATTCTCCAACCCAGGAATAGTTTGAAGAAATAGTAGACGATGTGACATTAATACTCGATCCTGGCTGGGTACCTGGTTCGAGCGATTCTTTTTTGCATCCATAGATCAATATTCCTGCAAATAATACGATAAGTCCTGAGACTAAGGTTAACTTTTTCATAATACAATTATTTTTTAAATTTACCCAAAGAAATAACCACATTATCTTTTACCAGTGCTGCAGAACTTCAAAAAATAAACTATTTGTTCAAATTTTGAAGTACAGCCAAACACCTCACCATGAAAAAAGCTACCATTAATTACAAATTAAGGAAAATAAGAGAACTCAAAAATCTATCCCAGGAATACATAGCAAGAGAACTCGATATTTCAACCAGAGCCTATTCCATGATTGAAACTGGGGAAAGACCATTGAATACTGAAAGGCTTGAACATATTTGTGAAATATTGGAGATAGAGCCTTATGAAGTTTATATGTTTGATTCAGAAAATGTTTTAAAAAATAGTGTAGCCCATGAGCAATACCGCTTTTATGAACGCTTGTTGGAGGAGAAAGACAAGACAATATCCATTTTAACGGAGCAGCTTAAATTACTAATGAACAACCAAGAGGGGGGGGTAAATGAGTATTGTATGCAATTTATCGCCAATAATAAAATTTCAATTGTTGCTTTTTGCTAAAGTTGAGCTCAAAGGTTGCTCCCCAGCCTTGACTTTAACCTGCAAGGGCTCTAATTCTTAAATGTAACAGCGAAAACCAGTTTGTTCAGCGTAATTAGGATTGCACGCAAATGCCGCCAGATTTAGCAGATGATCGCAGATAAAATGCAGCCTCTCCTTGACCTCAAATCTAGATCAAACAAACCCGCCAACTCCCCAACTACCAAACGACCTCCAAAAAACATCATTAGAACACCTCTTTACTACTGACGCTTGCGGTCAGCATTTTCAGCTTGTCCTCGGTCTCAAACCTCCCAACCTACAAACACCAAACCTCCTTAGCCTCAACCTCGACCTAAACACTTTAAACACATAAACAAGATTTAAATCAGGGCTTAGCAACATAAACTATTTTCTTGGTTTCAAAGAAGGGCTCTTCAAAAAACGCTGAGAGGGGGATTTCCTCAACATCGAAGTGCATTTCTTCTACTTCTTCTGTAAGATCGCCTCCTTTGAGGCCGATGAAACCGTTGGGTAGAATATTGAATGATTCGGCAGATATTTTTTTATTGATCCAACTCCACTGTGGTTTGAGTTTTGTAACCGCTCTACTTACCACAAAGTCGAATTTCCCTTTGACCTTTTCAGCACGTTGGTGATGAGCCGTTACATTTTCTAAACCCAACTCATCTTTCACGGCATTGACCACTTTTATTTTCTTACCAATACTATCGACAAGTGTAAACTGAACATCAGGAAACATAATCGCCAAAGGAATACCCGGGAAACCACCTCCCGTGCCAATATCTAAAACTTTCGTTCCGGGTTGAAACTGAATAAATTTCGCTATTCCAAGCGAATGTAATACATGACGCTCGTAAAGCTGATCAGTATCTTTTCTGGAAATAACATTGATCTGATCGTTCCAAAACAAGTAGAGCGACTCAAGTTTTTGAAACCTAAGTCGCTCTTCATCATTTAACTCAAAATATTTTTCAATTAATTCTGCAGCGTTCATGCCGCAAAAGTAATTGATTATATCGTGTGTCTTGAACCTACCATCATTTGATTGAGCATTCCTTTTGCACGGTGCAATCTCGCTTTCACTGTACCGAGCGGAATACCAAGTTGCTGAGCAATCTCTTCATAAGACAATTCATTGAAATAACGCAACTCGATCAAACTGCGGTAGGCATCTTTCAATTTAGACACGTAACTACGCACAATATCAATACGCTGGCTTTTCTCAAACTGTTGTTGAGGAGTCAAAGCAGAAGATTCAATTTGAATACTCATCTCACCATCTTCATTTTTAATCACCTCGTCAATCGAAGTAGTATTGAGTTGTTTTTTACGTAAGTAATCAATCGTGTGATTGACAGTAACACGTTTTAACCACGTGCTAAAAGCAAACCTCGGCTCGTAAGTGTGTAATTGTGTAAATGCCTTGGTCAGAGCCTCAATTGCTAAATCTCGTGCAACTTCATCACGCTTAACTCTGGTTAACACTTCCATATATACATGGTGATAATACTTACTCATCAGTTGGTCGTAAGCCATCTCATCACCATCTTTAGCTTTTTGAATAAGCTCCCAGTCTGCTCGTGCCTTCGTATTTAAATGCTTTACATCCTTCTTTTCCATGCTGTACTCCTATTCTTTAATTCTATAGCTCCAATGTATCCGTAAACAAATGGAGAAATCATATCGTATATAATTTTGTATGGAGCTAATTTCTTCATTTTTATAACACTACAACAAGCAATCCATTGTACTTGTTCTGTTAAATATCTCACAAAAAACAAAGATAAGGCTAATTGTATGTGAGTTTCAGTGATTAATAGCACAACAAATAGACCAAACACTATATATTGACTAAATGACAGGCTTAAAAGCGTTAATTTAGTGTTAATGCGATAATGAGGCGAAGTTGAGACGTGACGCCTCTTTTGATTAATAAACTGATTCAGGTTTCGTGCTGTTTTAGAAAAAGTAAACCCATCAGGGTGTGTCACTACGGCAGTATTATTAGCATTTGCAGCTTCATTTACAAACAAATCATCATCTCCAGATGATAAATGCATGTGTTTCGAAAATCCTTTTTTACTGAAAAACAAGCCCTTACGATAAGCGATATTTCTTCCAACTCCCATGTAAGGCATTCCACACATCGCCAAAGTGATATACTGAAATGCTATTTTGAGCGCATCAACTTCCATAAACCTACCCCAAAAACCGCCATTAGAAAGGAGTGGTGAAACACCTAAAACAATTTCTTTTTCGGTAAGACCCAAACTCATTCTCTGCAACCATAAATCTGAAGCAGGTTTGCAATCAGCATCAGTAAGCACAACCCGATCGTTTTTTGCAGCCTTCAACCCAATGGTAAGTGCGTATTTCTTTCCCCATTCGCCTTTTTTGTCGTCTTCAATTTTACACACCTTCAAATGGTCAACTTGTCGATCAAACTCTCGTAATACAAGTGCGGTATCGTCATTTGACCGATCGTTCACAACAACAACCTCGTAATTCGGATGGTTTTGAGACAGAATAGCAGGTAAATTCTCCCTGAGGTTTGACTCCTCGTTTCGGGCAGCAATGACAACAGATACCGGCTCTGACCGTAACGGTAAATCTCGCTTCTTTTCTTTCTTAACCCGAAAAATAAAACGCATTTGAACAAACACCGTATAGAGCAACTGCAGTACGGTGAAAGCTATAAAAACGATAAATATTAATTGAAGATGTTTTTCTGTCATGGGTTTCAAAAGTAGGATAACCACTGAATTGATAGAGAGAATTGTACTTTTGAGCGCCAATTTTTTAACGCATGGATTTTACATTACAAAAAACTGACCCAAATTCAAATGCTCGTGCTGGTGAAATCACCACTGATCACGGCAAAATTCAAACACCCATTTTTATGCCCGTGGGCACTGTGGGATCAGTAAAAACAATTCATCAACGAGAATTAAAGGAAGACATTGAAAGCCAAATTATATTAGGCAACACTTACCACCTTTTTTTGAGACCAGGCCTCGATACAATTAAACAAGCTGGCGGATTGCAAAAATTTATCGGCTGGAACAAACCGATGCTCACTGATAGTGGCGGATATCAGGTTTACTCGCTTTCGAATCAAAGAAAAATAACTGAAGAAGGCGTCACTTTCAAATCGCACATTGACGGAACAAGCCATTTCTTTTCACCTGAAAATGTCACTCAAATTCAACGAACTATTGGAGCTGATATCATCATGGCTTTTGACGAATGCACTCCTTACCCATGCGATTACGACTACGCCAAAAAGTCGATGCATATGACGCATAGATGGCTAAAAAGGTGTCTTGATGAATTTCAACGGTCAGAGCCGATTTACGACTACAATCAAGCACTGTTCCCTATTGTACAGGGAAGTACGTATGAAGAATTGAGAAAGCAATCTGCTGAAGAAATTGCCAGTCAAGAAGCTGAAGGAAATGCCATCGGAGGACTCTCTGTTGGCGAACCCGCTGAAGAAATGTACAAGATGACTGAGCTTGTTTGCGATATTTTACCAAAGGATAAACCTCGTTACCTGATGGGAGTAGGCACTCCCGCAAATATTTTAGAAGGGATTGAAAGAGGCGTTGATATGTTTGACTGTGTTATGCCAACCAGAAATGCACGTCATGGATTACTCTTCACCTGGGACGGAATAATCAATATTAAAAATGAAAAATGGAAAAATGATTACTCTCCGGTTGACCCGGCAGGAACGACTTATGTAGATCATGACTATTCAAAAGCATATTTACGCCATTTGATGAAAACAAAAGAGTACCTTGGAGCTCAAATTGCTTCTGTGCATAATATTGGTTTTTACTTAAATTTGGTCAAAACTGCTCGTGAAAAAATATTAAGTGGAGAATATTCGTCATGGAAGAACAAAGTTGTTAAAAACTTAGAATACCGATTGTAAAATTTAACTTGTAAAATAGGGTGCGAGTCAGTAGGTTCGCGACCTTATTTTTTTGCAACAGATGTTACAATCAAGCATTAATATTTATAACTTCGAGAATAAACAAATTGGTGCCTATGCCAACTTATCTTGACTTTGAAGAACCTATTAGAGAGCTCTACGAACAACTCGACAGAGCTAAGGACATTGAAGAAAAGAGTAAAGTCGATACTTCAAAAACCATCGAGGATTTGGAAAACAAAATCCTGGATACTAAGAAAGAAATATATTCAGGATTATCTCCCTGGCAACGCGTTCAGGTTTCCCGTCATCCTGATAGACCATATACACTCGACTACATCGAGCACATTACTGATGGAGATTTTATAGAACTCCACGGTGATCGAAATGTCAAAGATGACAAAGCTATTGTAGGTGGGTTTGGTTCAATCAACGGTAAAACCTATATGTTCATCGGACATCAAAAAGGGATCAATACTAAAATGCGGCAGTACCGCAATTTTGGTATGGCTAACCCTGAAGGTTACCGAAAAGCAATGAGGTTGATGAAACTCGCTGAAAAATTTAATAAACCCGTAGTCACTTTCATCGATACACCTGGTGCATATCCGGGCTTAGAAGCAGAAGAAAGAGGTCAGGGCGAAGCTATTGCGAGAAACCTGATGGAAATGACGCAACTTAAAGTTCCTGTTGTTTGTATAGTGATAGGAGAAGGTGCATCAGGAGGTGCGCTTGGAATTGGCATCGGTGACAAAGTCCTAATGCTTGAAAACACATGGTACTCTGTGATTTCACCAGAATCTTGCTCCTCCATTTTATGGAGAAGCTGGGAGCAAAAGGAAATCGCAGCTAATGCTCTAAAGCTAACAGCTAAAGATATGCTAAAGAATAAACTCATTGACGGGATTATTAAAGAACCTCCCGGAGGTGCTCACAGTGACAGAGAATTAGTTTTTGGAAATGTAAAAAAAGAAATTAAGAAGCATATCAAAGCGCTTGAAGGTTCCTCATCTGAAAAGAGAATTGAACAAAGAATTGAGAAATTTTGCTCAATGGGTGCATATAAAGAACCAGCTAAAAAGACGAAAACAACAGCTAAACAATAACAGGGATATATAAAATGGCAGAAAGCTCAGCACAAAACCGTAAAAAAAAGATCGATACTTCATCACTTCCACAAGCCTTTGAGCCGGGAAAAATGCCGCCTCAGGCTATCGATCTTGAAGAAGCTGTACTGGGTGCGTTGATGCTCGAAAAAGAAGCTGTCAACGATGTTATTGATGTACTCTCAAAAGAGTCTTTTTACAAAGAGGTACATCAAAAAATTTATGGTGCCATTCTCACGCTTTTTGCCGATTCTAAACCAATCGACATACTAACTGTTACTGAGCAGTTGAGAACCAATGGCGAACTGGAGTTGGTTGGCGGCCCATATTATATTTCACAACTCACCAATCGAGTTGCTTCAGCTGCCAACATCGAATTTCATGCCCGTATCATTTCCCAAAAACATATTCAGCGTGAATTAATTCGTATTTCCTCAGATACAATTAAAGACGCTTATGATGAAACAACTGATGTTTTTGATTTATTAGACAAAGCTGAGTCGAGCCTTTTTAAAGTTGCTGAAGGTAACATAAGAAAGAATTACGATTCAATGACTGAATTGATCCAGCAAGCTATCAAGCAAGTAGAAGATCTCAGTCACAAAACTGATGGAGTAAGTGGTATTCCAACAGGATTCCATGATCTTGATCGCGTAACCAGCGGTTTTCAACCATCAGATATGGTAGTTCTTGCAGCTCGCCCTGGTATGGGTAAAACAGCTTTCGTACTTTCTTTAGCCAGAAATACAGCAGTTGAATTTAATCACCCCGTTGCGGTATTCTCTCTGGAAATGTCATCCCTTCAGTTGGTAAATAGATTAATCGCATCTGAAACAGAGTTACCGGCTGAAAAACTCAAAAAAGGACAACTTCAGGATCACGAATGGCAACAGCTCCACGCTAAAATTGGAAAATTGGCTGATGCTCCCATTTTCATTGATGACACACCTGCCCTATCTGTTTTTGAGTTAAGAGCAAAATGTAGAAGACTCAAAGCCCAGCACGATATCCAGATGGTAATTATTGATTACCTCCAGCTTATGACAGCGGGCGGAGAAAAAGGAAATCGTGAACAAGAAATATCAACCATTTCACGTTCTGTAAAAAGTATTGCCAAAGAACTGAATGTTCCAATTATAGCATTGTCTCAGTTGAGCCGTGCTGTTGAAACAAGAGGTGGCGACAAGAAACCACAACTTTCTGACCTTCGTGAATCAGGAGCAATTGAACAGGATGCTGATATGGTAATGTTCATTTACAGACCAGAGTATTACGACATCAAAACTGATGAAGAGGGCGAAAGTCTTGAAGGGATGGGGGAAATTATCATCGCAAAACACCGTAACGGTGCGCTGGAAAATGTACAACTAAAATTCATTGCTAATCTAGCTAAATTTACCAACTTAGAAACCAGCGATGAGTTCCACTTCAACAGTGGGGAAATGCCAACATCTGACGAATTTGGCAATACAACACAAATCAGAAAAAGCCGAATGGATGATCTTGAAAACGATGACTACTCCTCAAACGAAAGCGCTCCTTTCTAAAACTGCACTTTTATTTATTCTCTGCATTTTCTTTTTCGGTCAGATCCAGGCCAGGAAGATCCTCGTTCCAATGGACGAAGATTCACAAAAAAATCACCTTAAGGCATATGGGATCGCCTATTGGGCTCTGACTAAGAACGCTAAAGTTGATTGGTTATTGAATTATAAAGGCGGAAGTTTCTTAATTGAGTATTATAGCGAAATTGAAAGTGAATGCACAATCAGAGGTGTTTCATACCAAACAATAGCCGATGCTCAAGCGCTTTCAATCAAAGAAGAAATCAGTAACCCAGAGGCTAACATGGATGTTATGCGTCTCGAAAAAGCTCCAAAGATTGCAGTTTACACGCCAAAAGGAAAACAACCCTGGGATGATGCAGTGACACTGGTTCTGACCTATGCTGAAATTCCTTATGATAAAATATATGATAAGGAGGTGATCAACGATAAGCTCCCAGAGTACGACTGGCTACACATGCACCATGAAGACTTTACAGGTCAGTATGGTAAGTTTTATGCTAATTATCGAAATGCATCCTGGTACAAAAAACAAGTTGCCGATGCTGAGAAAGATGCAAAAGAACTCGGGTTCAGTAAAGTATCAGAACTAAAACTTCAGGTTGCCAAAAACATTCAGGAATATACAGCTGGCGGAGGCTTTCTTTTTTCGATGTGCTCTGGTACTGATTCGTATGACATAGCGCTTGCCGCGAGTAATGTAGACATCTGTGAATACATGTATGATGGCGATCCGGCAGACCCAAATGCTCGGGAAAAACTCAACTTTGACAATTCCTTTGCCTTTTACAACTATCAATTAAAGATGAATCCACTCGAGTACGAGTATTCAACTATTGATGCAACACGAGTACATAATAAAACACCTGAAGAGCAGGATATTTTTTCACTTTTTGATTTCTCAGCTAAATGGGATCCTGTTCCAACAATGCTCTGTCAGAACCATACTAATGTTATCAAAGGATTCATGGGGCAAACTACAGCTTATCACAAATCGACTATCAAGTCTGATGTTTTGATAATGGGAGAAACTAAAGCTCTCAAGACAGCTAAATATATTCATGGAAAATACGGTAAAGGCCAATGGACATTTTACGGTGGTCATGATCCCGAGGATTACCAGCATTTTGTTGGCGACCCTCCAACTGATTTAGATCTACACCCAAACTCTCCGGGATACCGCTTAATCTTAAATAACGTATTATTTCCAGCTGCTAAAAAGAAAAAGAGAAAGACTTAATTTAAATCCAGTTATTATCTGAAAAAAGTCCAGCTTAACCCAAACCTCAATGCTGATGGAGGTAATGGATAACCATCTACAATATGTGGTGTTTTCTCATTTATATCAGAATAAAAATTCGATACACTCACAAATATCTCCACATTTTGAACAGTGAAATTTGCATAAACAATAGGGAATAAAAAGCCACCAACATCTTCAGTTTCATCAGGCAAATAAACTGATCTGTAAAGAGGGACATAACCATAGCCAGTGTAGCTTGCTTCTGAATGCACCTTCAATCCGGTCTTAAGCCTAAGAGCGTCTTTAAAAAAGTCATTCTCATAATACAAATCACCAGTAGCTCTCCATTCAGGAAAACGAACAGAGGTTTCAGACTCAACAATGAAATAATTCAAACGTGAAGTAAAACCAACAACCCCCAAATCGATAGTAGGCTCAAATGATAATTTGTAATACTCTAAGTCCTCCTGTGAAATCATTAACTCAGAATCATAAAACAAGTAATTGTCAGTTCTATGGTATTCAGCACCAAGTCTAAACCAACTTCTTTCCTCTATATAAACTCCACTATTAAATGATTGAGGCTTATCAAGGTCATTATTTCGCCAACCTATCGACTTATTAGATTCAAACCATAAAAACTGAATAGAAGGCATTCTTTCAGTCAGCGAAGAGTGTATCCCCACATCCCAGTTATCCGAACTTCCAAAGAAATAATCAGCATTTACAGATGATTCATAACCACCACTATTGAAACCAGTTATAGTATATTCAGATCCAAAGGATAATAATAAATCATCAGATATATTTAAACTCCCGTCAACGAATAAGAATTGTCTATTGAGACTAGAATCATGAAAAGTTGACTTATAATCATATTCAGATCCCCACAAACCAAAACCACCGTCTAAAACCAAACCTTTATGCTTAAAGCTTAACCCAAATTCATTTTCATAAGATCTGGATCTCAATTCACTGGTCATCCAACCAATCTCAGAAGGTAAATCATAAATCGAAACATGAGCAGAATCAGTATTATTATCAACAAACCTATTTCTCCTTTGCCCAAAACCAGCAGAGTGCGTAAAACCAAAATGACCAGATGAATCATTTTTCAAAAAAACATACTGTTGAATATTGAAGTGAAAATCTCTATCATTCAAATACCCACTTTCAATTAAAGCGTCATTATTAAGAGGGTTACTTTCCAACTCACTTGTCCCAACTGTATCAGATTCAAATAGTCCACCATTCTGAGAAACCTCAGAATTATCAACTCCAAAGTCAAAAAACAATAGATAACTTCCTGTTTTATTAAAATAATTACCACCCAAAGTAAAACTTGAATTCTTTGTAGATTGATTCGGAAATACTCCATCAGAACTTACATTCCTATATCTAGCAGACAAATTAAACCCAGGAGAGATATTTTGAGAGTGAAAAACCTCTATTCCTTGCTCTTCCTTAGGTCCTATCCAATAGTTGGCAAGAGTAACAGGAGCAGTAACATTAAAATATTTTTGGTCTGATCCAAAACGATAATCAGAGAATAAAGAAGAAAACATATCATATCCTCTATCCTGATTGATTCTCTGAGAACCAAGGAAACTCAAAGAATTGAAAAAGTTAGAATTGAAAAAGTTAGAATTGAAACTAAAAGAATAAGGATTGTGATAATCAATGCTTTCCTTAAAAGATGAAATAGAGTCTACATTAGAAGTGTCAAGCCTAAACTTAACACCTTCCCAAACAACTACGCGTGGATCTTTAGTCTCTTCTTCCAAATCGATTTGTCCAAAAACCGATTGAAAAAAAACTAATAAAGATATAGTGACAATCCATTTCA
>NZ_JAVLBN010000033.1:0-24432 GCF_031581065.1 Salibacter sp. | reverse complement strand
TGAGTTCATCATCTCCTGTTTGTTCATGAAAATTGGTAGAATCCCAGTAGCAATAATAAAACCATTTAGTAAAGCAAGCCAAAACTGAGAGTTCATTTCCAACACATTTGGATTATCAGTTCCTTTTTTTCTTATTTTCTTTCGTAGTGCTATTCCAATATACAATGTGTAATTGTAAAACCATTTTATATGATATACTATTTTATTCATGATAATTGATTACAGGGTTTACCGTGGAATATATTGAGGTTTTGGGTTTACAATGTTTTCATCTATCCACATTAGTCCTTTATCAACTGTTCCAGATGCTTCAAGCATACCATATATAAATCCCCCGCTCCCGCGCGATTCCATCGCGTGGTTGATCTAATACTAATTCGTCCAATGAGTTCATTAATCTCAAAAGTAATAAATTGAGATGTAAGGATTTATTTGTTTAGTAAACAGGCACCTATTGTTGATGATCAATTCTTGTACCTTTGGTTATCAGTGTATCGTTCCATAAGTAGTTATTAGACTGAAAATAATGGAAGTGATGAAAAAGCAGGTTGTGTTGAGCATTGAGGAAAGTAAGTACAAAAAGTTTCTGTCTCTTTTAGAGACGTTGGATTATGTTACAATAACTGAACAACACGAAATCCCTGAGTGGCAGAAAAATGAAGTTAGCAATCGAAAAAAACTCATCAAAAAAGATGTGATGAAAACTCGTTCCTGGGAAGAGGCTGAAAACGATATTTTCAAGTAGGAATGGGTTCCATACTTTTTTAATATCCGCAAAAGAGATATAAAAGATGATTTTCATCTGAAATCTATTTTCTACCCCTGAGCTTTCTTCCTCTTCAACTCAAAATTTTGGCCGAGGTAAACCTTTCTTACCTGTTCATCTTCTGCAAGTTCTTCTGCAGTTCCGGCTTTTAGGATGTTACCTTCAAAGAGGAGGTAAGCGCGCTCGGTAATGGAAAGTGTTTCCTGTACGTTGTGATCGGTGATGAGAATTCCGATGTTGCGGTATTTGAGTTGGTAAACGATGGTTTGAATGTCTTCAACGGCAATAGGGTCAACCCCTGCAAATGGCTCATCTAACAGGATGAATTTTGGGTCAACAGCAAGCGCCCTGGCGATTTCTGTCCTTCTGCGCTCACCGCCTGATAACAGGTCACCGCGGTTTGTGCGCACGTGGTTCAGACTAAATTCATCGATCAACGATTCCAGCTTCTCTTCCCGTTCGCGTTTGTTGAGATCAGTCATTTGCAGCACAGCCATAATATTGTCTTCAACACTCAACTTTCTAAAAACTGAAGCTTCCTGTGGTAAGTAACCAATTCCCAGCTTTGACCTTTTGTACATCGGGAATTTGGTGATTTCCTGCTGATCGAGGTAAACGTGTCCTTCGTTGGGCTTGATGAGGCCAACAATCATGTAAAACGAAGTTGTTTTGCCGGCTCCGTTTGGTCCCAGCAAACCCACAATTTCTCCCTGGTTCACTTCAACTGAAACACCTTTAACAACAGTTCTGCTTTTGTATTTCTTGACAATATTTTCGGCTCTTAGCTTCATGCTATTTCGTTAAAATGAAATTTGAATTTTTCCGCGTATGCCGTAACCTTTAACACCCCACAACTCACTAACACCCTCATTATCGAGGTAAGTGAGTCGTTTTACAATATCAAAACGGAAGAGCTTTAGTATATTTTCAATACCGGCACTCACCTCAACGTAAGGTTTGCGCTCTAGGGTTCCCATTTCTTCAGGTAAAACGACAAGGTCAGTATTCGTGGTATCGGTATTGGCATCGCTCAATGATCCCATCACAGCTTTAGCTGATACCACAGCTCTCCATTTCAGGCGATCCATGAACGGAACATTACTCGTCAACAACCCATTAAAGTGGTGTTGAACCATAATGCTGGCAGATTGATCGCTACCAAACTCCACAAAGTTCATCAGGTTAAACGAGCGGTCGTCATAAGTAAAGGTCTCGTTCCCGCGGTGAATCACGAGTAGCGGGTAAGGAACAGCACCAAAAATTTTATTTCCTTCAACTTCAACATCAGAAAAACCAAAGATGCCCAACTTGAAGCGCTTGGTGATGCTTAGGTACAGTTTGTGATATTCGTAATCGCTTATCTGTGGCGGGCTATAGGTGTAGTCAAAAGTGAATACCGGAGCCGTTGTCTTGATCTGCGACCTGGCAAAACGACCCTGAACAAATTTTTCGTTGATGGCCAGCCTGGTTCTGAGCGTTAATTCAGTAACATTGATCGGTTCAATTTTGTCTATTGGGTCTCCCTGTGGCGTATAGTCAGAACCGAACTGAACAAAATCGTTAAAAGCCGAGCTCATGAGGTTTTTGTTGTCGATCCTAAAAGTGTTTTGCAGCCCGATGAACCACTCTTTTTGAAAATAACCGGTCCACTTTTGCTGGTAGAGCATGTTATCGGCCGGACCTCTCCTCAGCGAAAGGAAAATATTGTCGTTATCGCTCCAGTTTACATCAAACCCGGGCTGAAACACATCATCAGTATAGCTGAGATGCAGCTTCGTGAGCGGTGTTTTACTGAAGTAGTATTCAGCAGTACCCGAGTATTTCCAGCGCTCATCATTTATTCCATAAGCGCCATATCCTTCAAATCGCCAGTTTTCGTGAAAGTTGAGATTTGTGCGGCCACCAACTCTAAACCTGATACCTTCAACATCATTGTAACTCATGAAAGAAGTAATCGGCCCTATGTCAATTGGGCCGGCTTTCGTGTATCCGCTCAGCAAAAACTCACCCACATTGGCAACCGTTTTAAACTCGGGAAGGCTCTGAATAGTATCAGCCATTTGGTAAATTCCCTCTTCCTGATCGGTGAGTGTGTCATGGCGCATTTCCTCCCAAAACTTGTCATTTCGTTCGGTTGCGCTGTCGCCAATCACTTCATTGTTCAGACCCGAATAAATATCGTCAGCTCGCGGCTTGTTGATGATGAAATTATCGTAACTAACCGTTTTCGTGTTGTACAGTCCCAGCCCTTCATCAGCGGGCTGAATATCAACCGTCATTTTGTCTTTTGTGAGAATCCAGCCGATGCTGTCGTGATAGGTGAATTCCTGGTTGATGCGCAAATCTTCCAGGAAATTGATGTTGATGCGGCTGTCCACATTCATTTCAATTTCTTTCACAACATAGTTGAGCGAGCTGTCGCCAACCAGCATTTTCCCGGTAAAAGCAACCAGTTGCGGATCTCTGGGAATAAATGAAAGTTCTTTGAATTTGACTCCGTCAATCATCATGGAATCGGTGATGTAGTAACGGTAAACATTTGGTCCGAGCCCTGATATTGGAGAGGTAAACGACTTATCCAGCAGGTCGATGGTGTTGTCGTAAATATCCACTTCAGAACCGAGTTTGTCGAGAAACTGACTAACACCTTCACCAAAAACGCTGTTTTCAAATCCCGATAGCTTAAGGCCTTTTACTACTTCCTTTTCGGCTTTTGGATCTGACCGAAAATAGATTTTCGATACTTTTTCTTTGATGAGAATCGGGATGTAAGGCTTCCCGTTCATGTCACTCGTGTCGATGTACTGGAAAGCGATTTTAAAACTTCTCAACGAGTTTCGCTTTGTCCATTTATCAGTAAAGTTGTTGAGGTCATACTCGTCTTTCGTGTACTTGTTGTATTCAAGGTACTCGAGGTTCTCGCTGTTCATGCGGTTTTCATCGCGGTGCTCGAGCACATTCCTGATGAGAATAACGGCCGGATTGTCTTTGTTGCGGTAGCGTTTTTTCTTGTCGGCCTTGATTTCCACTTCCTTGAGTTGCTCGGCAGTTTGTTTGAGTTCGAAGTTTACTTCCTGCTTTTCTCCGGGCTGAATCATTCGCTCCTGCGGTTTGTAGCCAACAAATGAAGCTCTCAGTTTATCAGAAGCCCACTGCGTTTTGATTTCGTAATAGCCGTTGAGATCAGTCGTGGTACCGATGTTCTTGTTGACGAATGAAATGTTGACGAAAGGGAGCGGCTCACCGGTTTTGGCATCTGTTACGGTTCCCGATACAGAGGTGTACTGGGCTCTGACCATTGAAGCAGAAAAACTCACTAAAAGCAGTGTTAGGGCGAAATAAAGATATGTTCGCAAGCTTGTTTTCATCAATGGGGTTCTACACAGTTTAATTTCGGCTAAAATAATGAATGCCTTTTAACTGGCTTGTTCTTTTTTAGCTTCCTTTTTGGTTATGTAAATGGAGAGCAAGATACTTATTTCGTAAAGGATCATCAAGGGCAGGCATACCAGTATTTGGCTGAACAAGTCTGGCGGAGTGATGATGGCTGCAATTATCAATGCTATTACGATGAAATGCCTGCGGTATTTGCGCAAAAACTGCGGTGTTATCAATCCTATTTTTGTGAGGAAGTAAACGAGTATGGGCAGCTCAAACAAAATTCCACTTGCCAACACAACTGTTGTTACGGTGGTGATGTAAGTGCGCAGTGTGGGAATAGTTTGCACGGCTTCACTCACAGAGTATGTAGAGAGAAAGTTGATCGATAACGGTGCAATTACATAATAGCCAAAAAGCACACCTGTGAAGAAAAGGAGTGAGGTAAAGAAAACGAGTCCGCGTGTCATTTTTCTTTCACTGGGCTGTAATCCGGGTTTAATGAAACGCCACAATTCCCAAATCAAATAAGGAAATGCGATGACGAGGCCGGCTATGATTGACACCAAAATGTGAGAGGTGAACTGGCCGGTCATGCTAATGTTTTGCAGCTTTGGAATATCCTGGCCAATACACAGTAAATCAGCGTCTCTGAAAAGCTGTGGAATTGAAGTGTTGAGCCAGTGAGAGAACGAGCATAGTTTTTGAAATGTCCAAAAGTCAGGGCTTTTTGGGGCGAAAATGATTCCGTCAAAAATGAATGACTTATTGGCAAAGACCAGGATTGCGCCAATGATGATAGCGGCAGATCCTCTTACGAGATGCCATCTCAGTTCCTCGAGATGATCGAGAAACGACATTTCAGATTCTTCGTGTTGCGGGAGTTTTTTCGCCATAATTAAGTGGGCAAAAGTAAAATTTTTGTTTTCAGGAAAACTGATTTTAGTTTCAATCGTTTAATTAATAAATCTTACATTTGAATATTCTTTTAAAGCATTCTCTATGAATAGATTCATTCTTCTTTTAACAGCGGCACTTTCACTGGGGATGTTTGTTCTGATGAATGACACCACCTCAATCAAAACGGATAACAACAATTCTTCGATTTATGACGGTCAGAGCAAGATGTCATCAGTCCAGTTGAGCAGTGATTCAATGGGATTGAGCCGGTCAAATATCGATGGTTTAAAAGGATCTGACCAAAGCTCAGATGAAAATCAAAAGCCAAAACAACCTGATGAAAATGGTTTTTGGGATTACCTGAAAGAGGGCCTTGATAACAACAAAATTGATTTCCCTAATTTTTTCGAAATACTTCCGGCAATTGCTATTTAATTAGCACTTTTGGCGGCATAATTTCGTTTTTGAGTGAATGATGAGGAAAGTAGCGCTCAATTTAGCCCGTGTATCTCTGGTTTTATCCATGTTAGTAGTTTTCGCGGGGAGCTTTGTGAGGATGACAGGATCGGGAATGGGTTGCCCGGATTGGCCCAAATGTTTTGGACACATAATTCCGCCAACTGATGAAGATCAGGTTAAGTGGGAATCTCAAAGGTTTTTTGAACAGGGGCAAATGATTCTGCACGAAGAAGCGCTTTGGATAGCAAATGCTTCATTTGAAACTGATGAATCTTTCAATCCCAGGAACTGGGAAAAATACACACGCCACGATTACGCGCATTTCAATGTCTACCACACGTGGACAGAATACATCAACCGGTTAATAGGTGCTGCAACAGGAATCCCGACTTTCTTTCTCTTTTTAGTGGGGCTTTTCTATTGGAAACGCGATAAGGTTGTTACGCTTTTTGCAGCTGCATCGCTGTTTTTACTCGGGTTTGAAGCCTGGCTGGGCAAGCTCGTGGTAGATGGCAATCTCGTGCCTAATCAAATCACCATTCACATGTTTGGAGCGCTGCTGATCGTCACCATTCTCACGCTGTTGATCAATAGGCTCAAAAATAACACGAGAACACCAATAGGGAAAAAGACTTTCTACCTGTTTTTAGGTGTGCTGGGAATATCCATTTTGCAAATTTTACTTGGAACGAGTGTTCGCGAAGAAGTTGATCATTTGCTCAAAAGTGGTATTGAGCGTATCAATATCATTGAGAGTTTGCCTGTTATTTACGCTATTCACAGGAGTTTTTCTATCCTGGTGATGTTGATCAATGGATATTTGATCTATAAGCTGATTAAGGCCGGAACTGGTCAAAAAGCCTATCTCTTTATGTGGGGAGGGATTTTGTTGATTGAAGTTTTACTGGGAGTCGGGTTGACTTATCTCGGGTTTCCTAAAGAAATGCAGCCGGCACATTTAATTTTTGCCTTTTTGCTTTTCCTCGTTCAGCTATACGTGTTTCTGCAGGTAAAGCCAAGAGTTAGTCACCACGGTCAGAGCCGAACTATTTCCACTCAAATGACCTGATGAAGTGCTCGATGTCTTCTTTGACAAACTGCTCAACCGGAGCAATAGAGTCTGGTTTGGGAGCTGTTTCAAAATAGAGCGATGCGTGTAAATAATGATCAGTGCTATCGGTTATGAAAAACTGATAATTCGATGCTGTACTCCCTTTAAAATCGTACGAAATACCGTAAACGTCATCTTCTCTTTTCGTGATAAGACTCTCTTCGATGTCGTTTGCTTTTACGATATGCTTCATCACGAGGTCACGACTGTCTTCAGTCAATTGTCTCAATGAGTCTTCAACATGTTCGCCAAAGTAAGAGACGTAAACACGAGCCTTGAATTTTGGATACAGGATATTCATCCAGCAGGGATTTCTGTTCGTGTCGATTCTCTTGTAATCCAATTTGCTGTGTTTGCTGTACTCAAACGTGAAGGGGCAATTTTCATCAAATTTATTATACGAATGCTCTGGTAATTCAATCCTGTGATAGCCGCGCGGTTTTGGGGTGTAATCATCTGAACAGGCCGAGAAAAACGACACAAGAATTATCAGTAAAAGACTCAGTAAATTATTCGCTTTGGCTCTCATTATCATCATTCATCGTTTCATCTTCAATTGTGAGTTTCACTCGTTTTATTCTTCTTTTATCTGAAGCTTCAACCGTAAAGGTGTAATGCTCAAATGAAACACGTTCATTTTTTTGTGGAATTTTTCCGGCAAGCTCCAGGACGAATCCTGCTAAAGTATCAGCTTCGCCCTTGCTCTCTTCAAAAATATCACCTTCAATGTCGAGTACGCGGTACACATCGTTGAGCGGTGTTTTTCCTTCAAAAACGTAATTGTGATCATCGAGTCTGGAGTAAACCAAATCCTCATCATCAAACTCATCGCTTATTTCACCTACAATTTCTTCAATGACGTCTTCAAGCGTGATAATTCCGGAACTTCCACCGTATTCGTCAACAACGATAGCGAGATGGATTTTCTTGTCTTGAAATTCTTTTAGCAGATCGTCAATTTTTTTGTTTTCCGGTACGTAAAAAGGCTCTCTCATGAGCTTTGTCCACTCGAAAGATTCTTCCTCATTCAGGTAGGGAAGCAAATCCTTTAGGTAGAGAACCCCTTTTACATTATCGAAGTTTTCTTCAAAAACCGGAATACGCGAATATCCTGATTCAGTTATTTCTTCCAGTAAGTCTTTGTACGGAGTAGCTTCATCGATGGCTACAACATCGAGGCGTGGAGTCATAACTTGCTTGACATCAGTTGTACCAAATTTCACGATACCTTTTAAAATGCGTTCATCCTCTTCGCGAATTTCGTGAGTATCGGTAATTTCGAGAGCGTGTGAAAGTTCGTTAACTGAGATGTTATTTCCTTTTTTCTTCAACTTGCGGTCGATGAATCGTGTGGATCTGACCAAAAGTGTTACCAGTTTTATGCGATCAAATATTTTGTAAGCTGTGTGTAAAGGAAGCGCCATTGTACGCGATAACTGCATGGGATATTTGGATGCGTAAACTTTAGGGATGACTTCACCTGTCAGTAATATGAGGAATGTAATGGCTACTACGTTGATCAGGAATGCGATCATGCCTGATGATATGTAAATTCCCAATAAGGTAGTGCTCTCAAAACTGAACAGCATTTGACTCAATAGTGATGATAGCAAAATGATGGCTACATTGATGAAGTTGTTGGATATGAGTATTGTTGCTAAAAGTGATTTCGTGTGATCCAGCAGGAATAAAATCACTTCAGCTGTTTTGCTATTTTCCTCTTCCAAATCCTTTTTGTGAGTGGGAGATAGGCTGAAAAAGGCAACTTCAGATCCTGATACAAGTGCTGATCCCAGCAATAGTACAATGAGAGCTACAATGCCTGAGAGAACTTCCCAGTTGAAAATTGTGATGTCAGCGATAAAGAGAAAAAGCGAATGACTACTCGGTTCGTCCAATTCAGATTAATTTAGTTCGACTTAAAACGGCAAATCATCGTCCATCTCGGCTGAGTTGTCCTGAGCCTGGTTTTGAGATGGTGGAGCCTGGTCGTATTGAGAAGATGAATTACCTCCGGAACTTTGCGATTGACCACCCTGTCCTGATGAGTCATTAGGACCGCTCAACATGATCATATCATTGACATCGATTTCATAAACTTTACGCATGATCTTGTCATTATCTTCGTAAGTCCTCGAGCGAATTTTTCCTTCAACATAAACGCGGTTTCCTTTTTTGAGGTACTTTTCAGCAACTTCAGCCAGGCCTCTCCACATTGTAATGTTGTGCCATTCAGTACGTTTTACGAGCTCACCGCTTTTGTTTTTGTACGTTTCGTTGGTAGCCAGTGTAAATCGAGCTAAAGTGGCACCACTTTCAAATGTTCTTATTTCTGGATCCTGACCTAAATTACCAATTAATGTCACTTTGTTTAAGCTCGCTGCCATAATTTGTCTTTATTTTTAAAGTAGTAAACAAAGCTAAGTAAAACACAGGCTATTTCAAATAATGAGGAGCCTCCTCTTCAACAAATCGCTCAATTAATCTCGGTATTGGGTAGTGCTCAAGCGATTTGGTTCTGACTAATTTTTTTTGATTGTTGGTTTCCTCATCAAACTCAACTTCATAAAAACGCGCCCAAATTCTTTGGTGGCTCAGCAAATGTTTTCGGTCAGATCCGATTTGCGTCACCTGTCTCACCTTGTGGTTCTCAAAGCGGTCATCAGTTTCAATAAGCTTTTTCAATTCACTGAATTCGTGCTTATGGTTAGAGGTTTCAATCATCGGGAACTGGTAGAGGTTTTGCCAAATTCCTTTTTGGTTGCGTTTTTCAATTGCAAATCCGCTCGCATTGTTCGTGATGATGAAATTGAAGAAACGCTCTTTGACTTTGCTTTTTTTCTTTTTTACAGGGAGGTCTTTAACGATGTTGAGAGCCAGAGCAGTACAATTATAGCTGAGCGGACATTCGTTGCATTTTGGATTTGTTGGAGTACAGTGAAGCGCGCCAAATTCCATTATGGCCTGATTGAATTCATCGGGCCTGCAGTTTTCCATGAGCTCAAGAGCAGCTTCACTAAAGATCTTGTAAGATTTTGGAGTATTAATTGGCTCATCAATATTCAAATACCGACTAATAACGCGATAAACATTGCCGTCAACTACCGGAACACGTTCGTTTTTTGAAAAAGAAGCGACAGCGGCTGCCGTGTATTTCCCCACACCTTTCAGTTTTAACAACTCTTTGTAGTCAGTTGGAAAGACACCATTAAAATCAGATATTACCTGGTCAGCTGCTTTTTTGAGATTTCTGGCCCTGCTGTAATATCCTAAACCCTGCCACATATTGAGCACTTTTTGTTCGTCAGCTTTAGCTAACGAGCTCACTGTGGGAAACTCTTTTTCAAACTTTAAATAATATGATTTTCCCTGGTCTACTCTCGTTTGCTGGAGGATGATTTCAGAGAGCCATATTTTATAGGGTTTTTTGGTGTTACGCCACGGTAATGAGCGCTTGTTCTTTTGGTACCAATTGATTAGCTCATTAGCAAAATTCATGCATTTTCATTTTTAAGATTTCAAAAATACATTGAAATTATTTTCGCATTACAAATATTACAGTATCTTTGCAGACCTCGAAACAGAAATTATAAAACCGTAATAATTAAAGACTTACAATTATGACTAAGGCAGATATCGTTACAGAAATCTCTGATGAAACAGGAATCGAAAAGGTGATGGTGCAGGCAACTGTAGAAACTTTCATGGAACAGGTTAAAGCAGCATTGACAAAGGGAGAGAATGTTTACTTGAGAGGCTTTGGTTCGTTTATCGTTAAGAAACGTGCTGAAAAAACTGGTCGTAACATTTCAAAGAATACAACAATTATTATTCCTGCTCACAATATTCCAGCATTTAAGCCGGCCAAGACGTTTTTGAATGACGTTAAAGAAAACGTTAAAGTTAAAAAGTAATTAATTGACATTTGAAATTTAGCGGATTACAAATAATTATCATTCTGAGTGCTGTTGCCATAGGTGCAGCACTATTTTTTGCTCGAACTACCCCGAACGAAAAAGAAGTTGCTGCTAAACAAAATACCAAAAAAGACGTAAAAAGTCAAAGCAGTTCATCAGGATCTGAAAAAAGTGATATCAATGCACAAATTGATTCTGCTCTCGTAAAAGTGAGAAGCGAGGCCCCAATGGCCGGGATCATGAAATTGCGTGAAATTGCTCAAAACAACCCTGAAAATATTCGTGTTCAAATGGAACTTGGCGCGCTGTCTATTCAAACAGGGCAGCTCGAAAAAGCCGTTTCACGATTTGAACGCGTAATTGAACTCGATACTAACTTTATTGAAGCGCATTACCTGTTAGCTGTTGTAAACGCTAATGAAGGTGATACGCTATCAGCAAGCAAAAGGATGGAGTTTGTCGTAGACAACGCTGATAATCCTGAGCTGCTGAAGCAGGGAAAAGAATTTTTTAAAGAACTTAAAAAGAATTAATATGCCAAGCGGAAAGAAGAGAAAAAGACATAAGATGGCGACTCATAAACGTAAAAAACGCTTACGTAAAAATCGTCACAAAAAGAGAAAGTAATTCAATAACGTATTCTTTCCTTAGCCCCCACGAGGGGCTTTCCTCATTTTAGCGTTTTTCACTTCTAAATTGACATTACGTGAAAAAAGATCTCATTGTAAATGTTACAAATAAAGAAGTTGAGATTGCGCTGCTCGAGGATAAGAAGCTGGTTGAATTACATAAGGAAAAACACAATAACGACTACACAGTAGGTGATTTGTACCTGGGAAGAGTTAAAAAACTCGTTCCCGGGTTAAATGCTGCATTTGTTGATGTTGGGTACTCAAAAGATGCTTTCTTGCATTACTTTGACTTGGGTCCTCAGGCAGCAAATGTATTGTCGTATTTGGGAGATGTTCGTTCGAAAAAAGCGAATGCCTCTAACCTTAAAAACTTTAAGTTACTACCTGATATAAATAAAGGTGGCAACATTAAAGAAGTACTAAAGCCAGGTCAGGAAATTCTTGTCCAAATAGCGAAAGAGCCAATTTCAACTAAAGGCCCCCGCATTTCAACTGAGTTGAGTATTGCCGGGAGGTATCTGGTTTTAGTCCCCTTTACAGACAAGGTCTCGGTCTCTTCCAAGATTAAACATCGCAAGGAAAAAGACCGATTAAGACGTCTGGTACACAGTATTAAGCCAAACAACTTTGGCATCATAGTCAGAACCGTAGCTGAAAACAAAAAAGTTGCGGATCTCGATCGTGACCTCAGAGAGTTGTTGCAAAAGTGGGATGAGTGTTTTCATAACCTCAAAAGTGCTAATCCACCGGTTAGGGTTTTGGGAGAACTCGATCGTACATCTGCACTTTTGCGTGATGTTTTGAATGATTCTTTTAACAACATAGTCGTTAATGAAGAAAAGTTGTACAAAGAAATTCAAAACTACATGAAGAGTATTTCCCCAGATCAGGCAAAGATTTGCCGTCAATACAAGGGAAAGAAAAGCATATTTGATCACTTTGGTGTGGAACGCCAAATCAAAGGCTCATTCGGTAAGAATGTTACCATGTCAAGTGGTGCTTATTTAGTGGTTGAACACACTGAGGCACTTCATGTCATTGACGTGAACAGCGGAAACACGGCTAAAAAAGAAGATTCTCAGGAACGCAATGCGTTGCGAACGAATCTCGAAGCAGCTGAGGAAATAGCTCGTCAACTAAGGTTGAGAGATATGGGAGGTATCATTGTTGTCGATTTTATCGATATGCAGGATTCCAACAATCGCAAGACTCTGTTCAATAAGGTTAATGAAGTAATGAAACTCGACAGGGCCAAACACTATGTTTTACCTCCCAGTAAGTTTGGACTTGTTCAGATCACGAGACAGCGCGTGAGGCCTGAAATGGACATTAAAACGGCTGAGGAAATTCCCACAAAAGATGGCGATACTCAGGAAGTTCAGGCTACAATTCTACTCATCGATGATATCGAAAATGCTTTGCGTTTTGCTATTGAAGATCAAAATGAAAAAGTTGCCCTAATTAAGGTTCATCCATTTATTGATGCTTACTTCAAACAGAACAAAAAGAAATACCAGTGGAAATGGTTCATGAACTACAAACGCTGGATTAAAATTCAGCCCAGAACTGCTTATCCACTCATGAAGTTCAAGTTGATCAATGCCTCCAATGAAGAAGTGACAACCAATTGATTTTGCTATGTCGTTCGGCAAGCAACATGTATATACGGTTCATCAGGCTCTGACCAAAGCGATGAAATACTGCGCTTATCAGGAGCGCTGTCAAAGTGAAGTTTACAAGAAACTTCGAGACTGGGGCATGAATCATAATGATAGTGAAGAGGTGCTTGCAGAATTGATATCTCAAGACTTCATTAATGAACAGCGCTATACTGAATCATTTGTAAGAGGTAAGCTCCGTTCAAAAGGATGGGGAAAACTGAAAATTTCATACAAACTAAAAGAAAAGCAAATCTCTAATTACAATATTGAACTTGCTTTAAATGAAGTTTCGCAGGATGAGTACCTTGGTATTTTGGAAAAAGAAGCTAAAACAAAATTAAACCTGATCAAATCAAAGCCATTGAAAGAGAGAAAAGCCTCATTGTTGAGGTTTTTACAGAGTAGAGGCTTTGAGAATAACCTGATTTGGGATTGGATTAACAACAACTTGTAATATGGTTTCACAAGACGATTTGAAGAAATTAACCGGGCGCCTGGATGCGTTAAGGGGGTATCTTTGACCTGGATAGTAAGCGTGAAGAGATAAAGGAAAAAGAACTCAAGTCTCAGGATCCTGAGTTTTGGGATGATCCCAAAAAAGCTGAGTCCATACTTAAAGAGATTAAAAGACTCAAAAACTGGACTACAGCTTTTGATGCTATTAGTGAAAAGAAGGATGAACTCGAGGTATTAATCGAGTTTCATGAAAGTGGCGAAGGATCTGAAGAAGAAATTGATAAAACCTACTCTCAAATAATTGAAGGCATTGAGGATCTGGAGTTTAAAAACATGCTTTCAGAACCCGAAGACGAGCTCGATGCTGTACTTGAAATAAATCCCGGAGCAGGCGGTACAGAAAGCCAGGATTGGGCTTCAATGCTCTATCGCATGTACTTGATGTGGGCAGAAAAAAGCAATTTTAAAGTAAAGGAAATCGACTACCAAAAGGGCGATGAAGCCGGTATTAAATCTGTTACGATTGAGATACAGGGTGAGTTTGCTTACGGATATTTAAAAGGAGAGAATGGTGTCCACCGACTCGTTAGAATTTCACCTTTTGACTCGAACTCTAGGCGTCATACTTCTTTTGCTTCTGTTTTCGTCTATCCCGTAATAGATGATACTATCGAGATTGAGGTTCATCAATCAGATATCAATTGGGAAACATTCAGATCCGGTGGTGCAGGTGGTCAAAACGTCAATAAAGTTGAGACTGGTGTGCGATTAGAGCACAAACCATCAGGGATTATCATTCGCAATACTGAAACTCGTTCTCAGCTCAAGAATAAAGAGAATGCAATGCGTCTATTGAAATCTAAGCTCTACGAAATTGAGATGCGTAAGCGTCTTGAAGAGCGAGATTCAATAGAAGGAGATAAGAAAAAAATTGAGTGGGGTTCTCAAATTCGCAGTTATGTATTCCACCCATATAAAATGGTAAAGGATGTAAGGACTGATGTTGAGACTTCCAATGTTCAGGCAGTCATGGATGGGGACCTCGATAAGTTTATCAAGGGGTATCTTATGGAATTTGGCGGTAGCAAGAAAGAGGACTAATCAAGTCATTTTCTTTATTTAAAGGCATAAAAAAAGGCTTCTCGTTTGAGAAGCCTTTTTTGTTGATTTAAAGGAGTTGGAATTACTTCACAACTACTTTGTATGTCGCAGATTTACCTTCTTGATCTTGAACTTCAATTAGGTAAATTCCTTTGTTCATGTCAGATAGGTTGAAACGTTTTTGAGCGTTTCCTGAAACATTAACTCTATCCTGTGCAACAGTTTGTCCTACGATGTTACGAACAACAATGTCGTAAGCACCATTAAGACCGTTGAAGTTAACTTCAAACTGACCGTTGTTAGGGTTTGGATAAACTTTGATGTTGTTAGTTAATGCTAATTCTCCATAACCTGTAGGTTGGATAAACTGAGAATCAGTTGTAATACAACCATTGTCATCAGTAATGGTAACAGTGTAAGTTCCAGTAGAATCAACTACAGAAGTTGCAGATTGGTCACCGTTGCTCCACTCATATTGGTATGGGCTAGTACCACCTGATGCCGTTACAGATACTTCAGAAGCTGCTTCATCTTTATCTGTATTAGACTGAAGTGGAGAAGGCTCATCAACAAATTCAGTTCCGCCAACTGTTTCACATCCACCTGCATCAGTAATAGTAACGCTGTACTGGCCTGGAGCTAGTCCAGAGATTGTTTGGCCAGATCCTCCATTACTCCATGTGTATGTATAAGGAGTTGATCCACCAGTAGCATTAGCAGTTAACGATCCATCATTGTCACCATTACAAGTAACGTCAGTTACATCGTAACCACCAAATAGCGGTGCATTCGCATTAGTCATGATAACTTCAACTGTACCTGAACATCCATTAGCATCAGAGATCGTTACCATGTAAGAACCTGCTGCTAATCCTGAGTTAGTAGCAGTCATTGTACCATCAGGCCATTCAACATCGTAGTTGTTAGTGCCAAAAGTAACAGTAGCCTGACCGTCAGCTAAACCACAAGAAGCTTCTGAATCAACGTTGAAGTCACCAGTTAATTCATCACAAGCAAATCCTTTAACGTTAGCTTTAATCTTAGGGTTCAAGCTAGTGAAGAACCAGTCTTGAGCTGCATTGTTATCAGGCCTTACAAATACAGTTTGTGGATCAGCACCTGGTTGACCTTGAGCCATCGATACTGAGTCACCAAACGTTTGGAAACCTACGATGTAATCACCGGGAGTAAGCTCAAGATCAGTAATGTCATAGTTTGACCATGCACCAATGTCGCCAGCTCCAAGGTTGTAGAATGAATTTGGATCTGTTGATGTTAAATTGTTAAAGTTAGCATCCCAAACGCAAATTTGAACCTGTGCATTTTCAGCAGAAAAACTAGAGAAATAGATATCTACTGATTCAAGCGTATCGATTTCTTTAATTGTCATGCTAAAACCAACAGCATAGTTGTAACCCTGGTAGAAGTTACCCTGGTCTAAAGTTATACTATCATCTGCTCTTGAATAAACATCTTCTGTTATATTCAAGTTAAAGTTAGCTGTATCATTAACTGGAAAATCATCTGTGTTGTCAGAGTTTGCAACAAAGTCAATTGCGTAATTACCAATTGCTTTATTCATGATAACATCACCAGAATTTCCTAATGAATCTGAACTACCAGTAGCCAAACTTGGGTTTGATGTAGTTTGAGTTTCTAGAGAACCATTAAAGAACACATCAACTCTACTATTTGGTTGTGTTTGAGAGCCCTGGTTTGTCAATTCACCACTGAAATTAACTGTATCAGTGCTAGCGTGATTCAATGGAATGTTAGCGTAGTAATAGTTTTGACCTTGATTTAGACCCCAGTTAAAGAAGTTGTCATCGAGGACCAGATCGTTGTCAGGACCCTGAACAAACTGAATGTCATCAATTTGCCAGAAATAGTATCCTGAACCATTTGCATTACTTATTGTAGCTCCATCAAATACAAACTGAGCTTTTACGTTGTTGTTACCTGGAATATTAAAAGGTATTGGAACGTAAATCAATTCAGCATTTGGTGTAGCTGCATTCACTGTAAAATCATCAGTGTAAATATCAATAGTATCAGGGTAAGTCATACCTCCGTCTGTAGAAAATGCTACATGAGCTGTACTCTGGAATCTTCTAAAGTAAGAAGTCATTCTCAAGTAAATACTTTGGTAACCTGTAAAGTCCATAGTAGGAGTTTCCAAAATACCAATGTGTGGTGTAGGAACCGGACCACTACCCATTGTTTGAGGGCTACCATTATTATCGAGGTAATCACTGTCAAAAATCATGAAACCATTTGCTAAAGTAGCTGAAGCAATTGGGTCATTTTCATTTTGAGTAACACCTGAATATGCTCCAATTGAGCCCTCTGTGTTGTCAGGGGATGTGTTTGGACCACGGTATTCCCAAGCAAGTGGAGCGGATGAATTATTCAATATAAATGAACTCCATGCACCGTTAGAACCATCTCCAGCTAAACCGTTACCAAATGTTTCCTCGAAGATCGTGTCACCATTTAGTGCTGTTGGAGCATTTCCACCAGAGCGGGTAAATGTGTAACTCTGAATTGATGTCCTTTCAGCAACATTTAATGCCTTTGGGGCTTCAGGAACATCTTGCAGGGCTGTTTGAGCACTTAACCCGCCAGCTAATGCTAACCCTGCGACTGTTAGTAAATATTTCTTCATAATTTAATTAATTTAATTACTCTTTACGAGTCGGTGAAATTAATAATAATTTAATTCACAAACGAATCTTTAAAGAGTAAAGTTTGTTATTCGATCAATACAAATATAGCGACTTTACAATGTGTTGTCAAAAAAAATGAAAATAGACCATTAATTACACAGCCTGATACTCTTCAATAGGTAAGCAACTACACATTAAATTTCTATCGCCATAAGCATTGTCAATTCTCCTGGAGTAACTCCAGAACTTGGCATCGAGAAGATAGGGGACAGGATAAGCAGCTTTTTCACGACTGTAAGGCTTGTCCCACTCACTGGTAGCAATCATGCGAGCTGTGTGTGGAGCATTTTTCAGTACGTTTTCTTTTTTATCTGCTTCGCCTTCCTCGATCAATTTGATTTCTTCTCTAATTTGACGCATGGCTGTTATGAACCGATCGATCTCATCTTTGTCTTCACTCTCTGTCGGTTCAATCATCATTGTGCCCGCAACAGGAAATGAAACTGTTGGAGAATGGAAACCATAATCGATCAATCGCTTGGCCATATCTTCAACTTCAATATTTGCAGTTCTCTTAAAGTTGCGGCAATCAATAATCATCTCATGTGCAACGGTATTGTTTGTGCCTACATAGAGAACATCGTAATGATCTTTGAGTTGAGCTCTAATGTAATTCGCATTCAAAATCGCCATTTTGGAAGATTTCGTCAATCCTCTTTGGCCGAGCATTTTGATATAGCCGTAAGAAATCAACAGAATCAATGCTGAACCATAAGGTGCGGCAGATATTGATGTTATTCCATTTTCACCACCAGTTTTATGAAGTGGATGCGTTGGAAGGAATGGCGTTAAGTGTTTGGCAACACCAATCGGACCCATACCTGGTCCACCGCCACCGTGCGGAATTGCAAATGTTTTGTGAAGGTTGAGGTGACAAACATCAGCACCAATTAATCCGGGAGATGTAAGACCAACCTGAGCGTTCATGTTCGCTCCATCCATGTAAACCTGTCCGCCATGAGCGTGGATGATGTCGATAATCTCTTTGATCTTTTCCTCAAATACTCCGTGAGTTGAAGGATACGTTACCATCAAAGCAGATAGTTCATCACTGTATTTCTCAGCTTTTTCTTTCAGATCCTCAACATCGATATTTCCGTTGTCATCGCATTTCACAACAACTACTTTCATTCCGGCCATCACTGCTGATGCGGGGTTAGTACCGTGAGCAGATGAAGGTATCAGGCAAACATGACGCTGGTGGTCGTTGTTGCTTTCGTGATATGCTTTAATCACCATCAATCCGGCATATTCACCCTGGGCACCAGAGTTAGGTTGAAAAGATACGCTGTCAAATCCAGTGATTTCTGATAGATCTTTGCCTAACTCATCAATGATTTCTTTGTAGCCCTGCGTTTGATCAACAGGAGCAAATGGATGAACATTCGCGAAATTCTGATTTGAAATTGGGTAAAGCTCAGATGCTGCATTCAATTTCATTGTACAGGATCCGAGAGAAATCATCGAATGTGTAAGAGAAACATCTCTGTTTTCTAATTTTTTCATGTACCGCATGATTTGCGTCTCTGAGTGGTACATGTTAAAAATGTCATGATTTAAGAAAGATGTTGTACGCTCAAATTCTTTTGGCACTTTCACCTGATCTGCTCTGTCAAATTTTTGGTCAGATCCGGCAAGAGTGGAAACGAGTACTTCGCTCATTTTTTCTGCGTTCTCCCAGGTCTTCGTTTCGTCCAGACTGATGGAGATCGTGTTCTCACCGTAATAAAGGTTGAAGCCGGCTTTTTCCATTTCAGCTTTGACTTTCGCCATTTGGCTTTGATCGGCTCTGACCGTGAGCGTATCAAAATGAGTTTTGTTCACGATTTCAATTCCGGCCTTTTCAAGTGTATTGCGAACACTTTGTGCTTTGTCGTGAATCGTTTGCGCTATGTCAATGATTCCGTCAGAACCGTGGTAAACAGCATAAAAACCAGCCATTACCGCGAGAAGTGCCTGAGCCGTGCAGATGTTTGAAGTAGCTTTATCTCTGCGGATGTGTTGTTCGCGTGTTTGAAGGGCCATGCGGAAAGCGGGATGACCATCTTTATCTTTACTCACGCCAATGATTCTGCCCGGTATGTGACGCTTGTACTTTTCGTGTGTGGCAAAATAAGCTGCGTGCGGACCACCATATCCCATCGGGATACCGAAACGCTGAGTTGATCCAACTGCGCAATCGGCATTCATGCTGCCGGGAGATTTTAGCAAGGCGAGCGACATGATGTCTGCTGCCATACAAACTTTGATGTCGTTAGTGTGGGCTTTTTCAATAAAGCTTGAATAATCAACTACCCTTCCTGTTGCAGTTGGGTATTGAAGGAGTGCTCCAAAGTAAGTGTTGTCGAGCACGACATCTTCAAAGCTGCCTGTTTCCAGCTCAATACCGAGCGGAGTAGCACGTGTTTTGAGAACTTCCTTAGTTTGCTCAAATACATCTTTATCGATGAAGAATTTTTTGACACCGGCTTTTTGAGCTTGTCTCGAGCGAGTGTTGTAGAACATGATCATGGCCTCTGCTGCTGCAGTTGCTTCATCTAAGAGGGAAGCATTGGCAATTTCCATGTTGGTCATGTCCATTACCATCGTTTGAAAGTTGAGAAGCGCTTCGAGTCTTCCCTGAGCAATCTCAGCCTGGTAGGGTGTGTAGGCTGTGTACCAGCCCGGGTTTTCAAGGATGTTGCGCTGAATTACGGCCGGTGTAATAGTGCCGTAATATCCCTGACCGATGAAATTTTTCATCTGTCGGTTTTTTTGTCCCAACTCATTGATGTGGTTGGTAAACTCAAACTCTGTCATCGCCTTTGAAATGTCTAAAGGCTTTTGCATCCTAATTTGCTCAGGGACAGTTCTGTCAACGAGTTCATCGAGGCTGTTACAACCAATAGCCTCTATCATTTCCTGTACATCTTGTTCAGATGATCCTATGTGTCTGCGCTCAAAGCTACTCCACTTCATTTTCAACACTTTTTAATGAATTTGGCAGGCAAAATAACTCAAAAAAAATGGCTATTTAAACCTTGTTCACGTTTATATTTTACCTAACCAATTTTCTGTTATCTTGTTCGAGAGAACGGGTGAAAAATTGGAGAGTTTCTTTTCTTTGTTTATCACTTTAGTCGCATGAACAAGCTGTTGAACTTTTTTCTTTTCTCAAACCTGTATGTGTTGCTCGTCATAGCAGCGCTGATAGGCTGTACACAGCTAACGGTAATTAGAGGAATTCAAGTGAATGAAACAGTTTGGTTTATTCTCTTTTCAACTCTTGCGCTTTACCCTGCTCATCGCTTGTATGGATTGATAAGGAGTAAAAGCTCACAATTGGTCGAACGGGTATATTTCATGAATGAGTACAAAACGGTTTTGGCGATTATCGTTTTGATCGGATTAGTGGGAACCGGATATTATTTTCTTGAGCTCTCATGGGAGCAACAGAAGAAAGTCCTCATTCCTTCATTTGTGGGGTTGGCTTATTCTTTTCCTGTGATTCCGATAAATGGTAAATTCATTCGTTTACGCGATTTACCCTATATCAAAGTATTTGCGATATCTGCGGTTGTCAGTTATCTCACAACTGTTTTTTTACCGGTGACTGAAATGCTGAGTTCATCTGCTTCGTGGGGACTTTTTTTAAAACGCTTTTTCTTTTTGTTAGCTATCACGCTTCCGTTTGATATAAGAGACTTAAGAGTTGATAAAAGAGAAGGGTTACGAACAATTCCCAATCAAATGGGGATAAAAGTATCAAAGTGGATATCGGGAATTGCGTTGTTGAGCTATGTGTTGTTAGCTCTGCTTTTTGTGGCTCTGACCGATAGTGAAATTATTCTTTTTGTCGCGCAATTTATCACGGCTGCGTGGGTGTTGTTCTTTTTGGTCAGAACCAAACCAAACCGCTCAGAGTATTTTTATTCTTTTGGATTTGAGGGAGCAGCTATTGTCGAGGTGATTTTACTTTTAATCCTTGTAAACCTGATATAACCGGCTGGTCACAGTCTTGTTGCTGAAATTCTTTTCGCTGACTAATTTGTGTTTGAAATTGTCGAAAAAGAGGTTGTAATCGGGCAGACTCATTTGAAGTTTTCCGCGGAATGGCAAGAAAATGAGGTAGAGGACAAACGTTTTCAGTTTTGAAAAAGCATCTTGCTTTTGAACGAAGTCGCTGAACAGAATAAATCCTTTGTGCTTTACACTCACAATAACTGATTTTGCAACGGCTTTCATCTTTCTTTCAGGAATGATGTCCAGCACAAACGGAAGGATCATGACATCGATGTCTTCAAGGTTGATATCTTCCATGTTTTCTTCTTTGAAAAAGATTCTTCTCGAAGTACCAAATCTTTCTCTGGCCTTTTCCATCATCGACTCTGATGGCTCAATAAAGTAGATAGTGGCATTTTTAAATTTTTCGAGCAGCGGATACAGGATGTCGCCCGAACCGCCTCCTACAACCGCTATTTTTGTTACGAGTTTTGGGTCTAGACGATGGAATTCGCGCTGAGCCTTTGAAATAGATGGGAAGAAAAAGTTCCGCATTGTTTCGTAGAACGGAGCAACGAGTCGGTAACCTACAAATCGCACGATTGATTAGCCTTTTGTGAGTTTTTGGAATACATCTTCTAAGTTCATCTCCTCAGAATTTAGCTGCAATACTTTCATTTTTTGCTCAACAGCAAACTCAAAAATCAGTGGTCGCACATCGCTGCCCGTTTCGCATTCAATTCGGTAATGGGTGCCGTGAACATTTTGAACGCGCGTTACACCTTCAATCTTTTCGATGAGCTCAATGTTAGGGTCAGAGTCAAACTCTACTTCGATGAGTTGAGAAGCACCCGATACTTTTCTCAATTCTGTCGTGGGTTTGTCAGCAACAATTTCTCCTTTGTTGATGATAATGACGCGATCACAAATAGCTTCAACTTCCTGCATGATGTGCGTACTCATCATCACTGTTTTTTCACGGCCTATGTTTTTGATCACATTCCTGATTTCCACAATTTGATTCGGGTCGAGTCCGCTTGTGGGCTCATCCAAAATCAAAACATCCGGATCGTGCAAAAGCGCCTGAGCTAAACCAACACGCTGGCGATAACCTTTTGAGAGCGCACCGATTTTTTTGTTTTGCTCTTTTTCCAGCCCAACCAAATCGATCATTTCCTTAATGCGCTCTTTCTTGTTCTCTACATTGTGCAGTCCTGCACAAAAAAGCAGATACTCTTTGACATACATTTCGAGGTATTGCGGATTGTGCTCTGGCAGGTAACCGATGCTCTTTTTGACCTTCATCGGCTGTTCTTCCACATTGTGCCCCGAGACGAACGCCTCGCCAAGAGTTTGCGGAATAAAGCACGTCAAAATTTTCATCATCGTACTTTTTCCTGCACCATTTGGCCCCAAAAAGCCTATAATCTCTCCCGGTTTCACCTCAAATGAAACATCATTTAAAGCTTTTTGCTCTCCGTATATTTTGGTTACGTTCTTAACTGTTATTGACATAGTTTGCTTTTGCGAATGCTCAAAAGTAAAAAAATACAATCTTCGCGTTGTAAATACTCAGATTCAGATATGGTTCAGGGAGTAGTGGTAAAATCGACAGGTAGCTGGTACAAGGTGAGAACGCCAAATGGACAGGTTTATGATTGCCGACTTAAAGGAAAGTTCAGGCAAAAGGGAATAAAATCGACCAATCCGGTTGCAGTGGGCGATGAGGTTGCCATAAAACTCAGTGATGACAACAGCGAAAATGTCATTGTAGATATCGCTGATCGCAAAAATGCACTCATTCGCAAATCAACCAAGCTCTCTAAACAAACACACATCATTGCTTCCAATGTTGATCAAATTGTGGTAATCTCCTCAATTGTTGATCCCAAAGTAGCGTTCGGGTTTATCGACCGCATTTTGGTGAGTGCTGAGGCATACCGAATCCCGGCTCTGATCGTGTTCAATAAATTTGATCTTTGTCGGTCAGATCCTGCAATCGATACCCTTGCTGAAGCGCTGGCGATTTACGATTTAGCCGGCTATCCGGTTCTGCTCACTTCAACCAAAACAGGGAAAGGTTTGGAGGAATTCAAAGCACTTTTACACGATAAATATTCGGTTCTCACCGGGCAGAGTGGTGTGGGTAAATCATCGCTTATCAATGCTATTCAGTCGGACCTCGATCTCAAAACGGCAGATGTCTCGGGATATAACGATAAAGGACAACACACTACCACTTTTGCTGAGATGCACGAACTCGATTTTGGTGGTTTTATTACAGATACTCCCGGGTTGCGTAGCTTTGGCGTAGTCGATTTTGAAAAAGAACATTTGAGTCATTATTTTCCTGAGATGCGTGAGCGAATTCAGGATTGTAAATTCAATAACTGCATGCATATCAATGAGCCTGGCTGCGCGATTAAAAAAGCTGTTGAAGAAGGTGAGATTGCCGGCAGGCGATACGATAATTACATCGAGATGTTGAATGACGATTCATTTCAAAAACAATTTTAATGAGAGCATTAATTCAGCGTTCAGGAAACGGGAAAGTTGTGGTTGATGACGAAGTTACGGGTGAAATCTCGAGCGGACTTGTCGTGTTGCTGGGAATCGGTCATGATGATACGGAGGAGGATCTCGATTGGATTGTTCGCAAGACGGTCAATATGCGGCTTTTTGAGGGATCTGACCAAAAAGAAGTTTCAGTGCTCGATACTGAAGGCGAGGTGCTACTCGTGAGTCAGTTCACGCTGCATGCCAGTACCAAAAAGGGAAACAGACCATCGTATATCAACGCGGCAAAACCTGATATAGCCGAACCGATGTATGAAAAAGCAATCCGTAAATTTGAAGAAAGTGGGGTAACGGTCAGAACCGGAAAGTTTGGTGCCCACATGGAGGTTTCGTTTACGAATGACGGCCCCGTTACGATTTGGCTCGATTCAAAAAACAAAGAATAATGGAAAAGGAAAAGTTTGAAGCCATACAGGCTGAGGTTGATGATTGGATCAAAAATGTTGGAGTTCGCTACTTTAACGAACTCACGAATATGACTCAATTGAGTGAAGAAGTTGGAGAAGTGGCACGTATAATCGCCAGGAGATATGGCGAGCAAAGTGAGAAAGAAAAAGACAAGAACAAGGATTTAGGCGAGGAACTGGCTGATGTAATTTTTGTGGCAGTTTGCCTGGCAAATCAAACAGGAGTTGACCTGCAAAAAGCCTGGGATGAAAAGCTACAGCTCAAAACAAAACGCGATAAAGAGGGTCATCAGAGTAATGAGAAGTTGAAATGATGCGTTTTAAAGTTTAATTGTTTAATTTAAACCTGACAGGTTTGGG
>NZ_JAVLBN010000032.1:0-24623 GCF_031581065.1 Salibacter sp. | reverse complement strand
ATCATTTCTACGAAAAGTTGCTGTTATTAAAGGACAGAATGAATACAGCTACAGGAAAGAAGCTGGCTGCTGAGCGGCACAAATTCATGATCGGTTTTCTCAAACACTTTTACAGCGAATTAGATCTTAATCTACCCTCTGTGTTAAAATAAAAAAGGCTGCTCCGGATTGCGAAACAGCCTTATGTTGTGTTACAGCCAGTAAAAGATTACTGACCCAAGAAAGGATAGCGGTAATCATTGACCGGAACAAAGTTTTCTTTGATTGAACGAGCGCTCATCCAGCGCAACATGTTCAATTTAGCTCCGGCTTTATCATTTGTACCAGATCCGCGGGCACCACCAAATGGTTGCTGGCCAACTACTGACCCGGTTGGTTTGTCATTGATATAGAAGTTACCGGCAGAGTGTGTCAATGCTTCAGTAGCTTCCTGAATCGCGTAACGATCCTGACTAAATACAGCACCTGTCAATGCGTAAGGAGATGTTTCATCAACCATTTTGAGAACATCACTCCATTTTTCTTTTTCATCGTAAACGTAAATCGTAACAACCGGACCAAAGATTTCTTCTTCCATTGTCACGAAATGAGGATCAGTTGTTAAAATTACTGTCGGCTCGATGAAGTATCCTTTGCTGTCATCGTAATTACCACCGGCAATAATCTCAGCATCTTTTGATTCTTTGGCTTTGTCGATGTAACCTGAAATCTTATCAAATGCAGGACGATCAATTACAGCGTTGACGAAATTACTGAAATCATCAGGAGAGCCCATTTTGAGCGTTTTCATATCGTTGAGCAACTCCTCTTTGAGTTGAGGCCATAGGTTAGAAGGGAAGTAGCAACGAGATGCTGCACTGCATTTTTGACCCTGGAACTCAAATGCACCCCTGATAATAGCTGTAGCAATTGCTTGAGTTTTTGATTCAGCTGATGGGTGTGCTACGATAAAGTCTTTTCCACCTGTTTCACCAACAATGCGTGGGTAAGACTTGTATTTATCGATGTTTGAACCAATTGTTTTCCAAAGATGCTTGAACACTTTTGTTGATCCTGTAAAGTGTAATCCGGCAAAATCTTCGTGATCAAACACAACATCACCGGCATCAGGGCCATCTACATAAATGAGGTTGATGACACCGTCAGGCAATCCTGCTTCTTTGAAAATTCTCATTATGAGTTGAGCAGAATAAATCTGGCTATCTGCCGGTTTCCAAACAACTGTATTTCCTGCCATTGCCGGAGCTGATGGAAGGTTACCTGCAATTGCTGTAAAGTTGAAAGGAGTAATAGCAAAAACAAAACCTTCTAATGGCCTAAACTCCATTCTGTTCCACGTATCTTTTGGACTGTATGGTTGCTCTCTGTAGAGCTGAGTCATATAATCTGCATTGAAGCGGAGGAAATCGATGATTTCAGCTACAGCATCAATCTCAGATTGGTAAGCATTTTTAGATTGTGCGAGCATTGTTGCTGCGTTCATTTCAGCACGATACGGACCGCTGATAAGATCTGCAGCTTTGAGGAAGATGGAAACGCGCTGTTCCCAACTCATTTTTTCCCATTTTGACTTTGCTGCCAGTGCTGAGTCAACCGCTTTTTGAACGTGTTCTTTATTCCCTCTGTGGTATTTACCAATTACATGTTTGTGATCGTGTGGAGGAGTTAGCTCGTGAGTATCTCCTGTCACCACTTCTTCGCCACCAATGTACATGGGTACTTCAATATTCCCATTGTAAAGCTCTTTGTATTTCTTTTGAAGTGCTTCTCTCTCAGGAGTACCCGGAGCATAATCCACAACCGGCTCGTTTTTAGCCGGAGGTACGTTAAAAAAACCTTTAATCATATTTCTTTTTTTGTTTTTGTTATTGATTGAGTTTCAATATGGACAAATCTAATAAAAGAGATTATGAAAAAAACCAGTCTGTTTGTAATTATGTTATGAAAACTTAAAGAAGTAAAAGAAAAAAGGAGATTGTCATTGGGTAACAATCTCCTTGGAGCAAGAATATAGCGTGAAATTATTATGGGGACTAAATTGGAGTGCTACAACCACTTATCCTATAAGAAACATGACAGCGGTATAGAAAAATTATTTTTCGGGCTTTAATTCAATTTAAAAGGGACTACCATGTTTATGTTTGGAATTGTGACATAAAATTCGGTTTCATTCTCTAGCTTCATCATGGTATAAAAGCCACTCATTTTCCCGATTTCAGTGCTTAAATCGCACGCAGATTCGTATTCATAGGATTCACCGGATTCAAGAACCGGCTGTTTTCCCACAACGCCTTCACCTTCCACAACGCGTGAAATGCCGTTCGAGTCCATAATATTCCAGTAGCGACTCTTGAGCTGAATTGAACTGGAAGTTGTGTTCGTTATTCTAATACGATAGGCGAAAATGAAAAATTTGCGATCCGGATCAGAGTACTCTTTTTTATACCCTGACTGAACGCTCACAATGATTCCATCTGTTTCGGCTCTGACCATTAAAGAAAGTTTATCGCGGGAAAGACGTTGAGTTAAATCCCACTAATCGATCATAAATATCACTATTTTGTCGGTGATATACAAATATTGAGTAATCATTTTCAGCCTGGGCATGACTTCCATCGATGAAAGTGAGGTCGCCACTGTCAGAACCATCTTTCGTGTACATGTAAAGATAATTGTAATAGCCTTGCTTGAGGTAGAGTTTTTTCTCGTACTGTCCGGTTCTCGAATTGTATTTCAGTTTGAATTCATTTCTTATTCTCCAGTTTGACAATTCTCCGTAAATATAGAGATTGCCATTTTTCAACTCTTGCGGATAGGGTAGGGCAAAATGTACCCAGGCATAATCAGCTTCCAGGATGTCGTTGAGTCTGCGGTCATCATTACGGATAAGGTATCCACCATTGATATCGCCTCTGTCTAAATACTGCTTGATTTTACGCGGTTCATCCTGCTCCAGGAAAACATTGTACCTGTTGTTATAGACTTCAATATCACGAGTGTTTTCAGCGATATAGTTGAGATTTCTTGTGTCAAAAAAACGCCAGTTATTCAGACCCGGAAAAAGGTTGCGGTCATCGTAATTGAAAACCAACTCTGTACTTTTTACAAATGTTGGTTCCAGGTTATGCATAGCTCCCTGCCAGTCGTGGTTTTGAAGAATCACCGTTTTCATATCGGTATACGGATTTGTGAGGTTGTATTTGCCGGGCTGAATTGAAAAATCAACTTCATGATGAGTATGACGGTAGCGTGCCTGAGTAGCTCGCTTGATGTCAAAGTTTACATTTACCCTGTTTTCAACCACAAAAAACTGCCTCGTTAAAACCAATTCGTCATTTTGCATGTCAAATACTTTGAGTAAATAATTTCCTGACTTTGTCAATTTGATATTTTGATTGGGGAACCGGAGCGTGTAGCGGATAAACTGCTGACGCGTATTTCCTGAATATTCATAATTGTTGATGAGATTTTCCTGAATTCCTTCGAGGTATTCCATTGGCATTAGTTGAGAAGGCTCCCAATTAGCATCACAGTGCACAAAAGAGTAGGCGTAGTTTTCAACAAGACCTGATAAATCTTCAAAGGTCAGAACCAGTTGCTCAGCAGAATTCAGGTTTATTAGCGGAAATCCGTCTCGCCAGCCATCTCTGAAAAGCTGTACAGTTTTAATACTGTCTTTATAAATGTAATTATCGTAACGCAGGAAAGAGTCGTCATAATAGTTCTTGTCCTGTGCTTTTAAGACAGAAGTTAAAGAGAGTGAGGTTGTTAAAATTAATAAAAATAGCTTGTTCATTTTTCGATTATTAAATCATTTTATAAATTCGCTATTTAGAATCGGTCTAAATAGATATTGGACTGCAAAGTAAAATTTAGGTGTGTTTGAAGGGAAAACTAAATTGCTATTTTTGCCCTTCAATTTTGGCGAATTTATCAATTTAAACAGTATGTCCAAGGTTTATAAAGTTACCAAAGGGCTTGACATTAAGTTAGAAGGTGTAGCGGACAAAGTTTACGAATCTGCAACTCCTGAAACTTATGCGCTTAAGCCAACCGACTTTCACGGCATATTTCCCAAGTTAATTCATCGCGAAGGTGATGAAGTTAAAGCCGGAACTCCAATTCTTTATGACAAGTACAATGAGCATGCCAGGTTTGCTTCACCAGTTTCAGGAGAAATTGTTGAAGTTAAGCGTGGAGCTAAACGCAAAATGCTCGAAGTGAAAATTCTTGCTGATAAAGAGTTGAAGTACGAAAAGGGCGATCCAAAAGATGGCTCGAGGGAAGAAGTTATCGAAACAATGAGCAATGCCGGTCTGTGGCCTTTTCTCAAGCAACGTCCTTATGATGTTATAGCTGATGCTGAAGTGACTCCAAAGTCAATTCACATCTCAGCATTTGACACAGCTCCGCTAGGTGCTGATTTGGACTTTTGCCTTCACGGGAGGGAAAAGGACTTTCAAAGAGGTTTGGATGTGCTGTCCAAATTGACAGATGGCAAAGTTCATTTAAACGTGCATCGTATTAAAACTACATCTGAAGTTTTTAGAAACGCTAAAGGTGTTCAAATCAACGAGTTTGAAGGGAAACATCCTTCAGGTTTAGTAGGTGTTCAAATCAATAAAGTTGATCCAATCAACAAAGGTGAAAACGTTTGGACGATTGATGCTCAGCGTGTAGCTGTTATTGGTCGCTATTTTAACGAAGGGATTTACGATGCGAGTATTATTGTTTCGCTAGGAGGATCCAGAGTTGAAAAGCCACGCTATTACAAAACGCTAATGGGAGCCTCAATTAAAGACATGGTTAAGGATAACCTGACTGATTCTGCAGATGATCTTCGATTTATCTCTGGAAATCCATTGGTGGGTGATGCTATCGAAAAAGATGGATTTATCGGTTATTATCACAATTCAATTTGTGTTTTACCTGAAGGAGACTCACCACAATTCCTCGGTTGGATAGCTCCTAATTTTGACAAATTCAGTATGTCGCGTACTTTCTTTAGCTGGATGCAGGGAGGTAAGCGATACGATTTAAATACGAATACCAACGGTGAAGAAAGGGCATTTGTGGTTACCGGTCAGTACGACAAAGTAATGCCGATGGATATTTTACCGCAACAACTAATTAAGTCTATCATTGTTGAAGATGTAGAACAAATGGAGTTGTTAGGTATTTATGAAGTTATACCAGAAGATTTTGCTCTTTGCGAATATGTGTGCACATCTAAACAGGATTTGCAACAAATTGTTAGAAAAGGGTTAGACATCGCTAAAGAAGAATTAGGATAAACGGATAAAGGATATGAAGGCTTTAGAAAATTTCATGCGTAAAATGGAGCCTAAAAAGGATGGTAAATTACCATTGGCTCATACTATTTGGGATGGTACTTACACCTTTCTCTTTACGCCTGGTGAAACAACAAAAAATGGTGTTCACATTCGTGATGGAGTTGACCTCAAGCGCACAATGTTTACGGTTATTATTGCGCTCATTCCAGCGTTGCTATTTGGAATTTGGAATACGGGTCACCAACACTATGTAGCACTTGGAATGGATAGTGCTCCTTTTTGGGATAAAATACTCTTTGGATTGATCAAAGTTTTACCGCTCGTTATTGTCTCTTATGCTGTTGGACTGGGAGTTGAATTCTTGTTTTCAGCATCTAAAGGACACCCAATACAGGAAGGATTTCTCGTGTCAGGAATGTTGATCCCGCTCTGTATGCCGGTTGAAGTTCCTCTTTGGATGGTAGCTGTAGCTACGATATTTGCAGTGGTAATCGGTAAGGAAGTGTTTGGAGGAACCGGGATGAATATTTTGAATCCGGCTCTGACCGCGAGAGCATTCCTCTTCTTTGCTTATCCAACTAAAATGTCAGGTGACAAAGTTTGGGTTAGCACGAGCACAGAAGCAGGACAATCTGTCGCAGATGGCTTTACGGGTGCTACTGCACTCGGTGATTTGGCAACAACAGTAGGCCAGCCGATGGGACAAAATGCCGAAGTAGTTTCAAAATTTGGATCTGACGGGACTTACAGTTTGTTCAATGCCTTTATGGGTTGGATTCCGGGATCTGTAGGTGAAACATCAGCACTGGCAATTTTGATTGGTGCAGCAATACTTTTGATTACAGGAATTGGAAGTTGGAAAATTATGCTCTCATTCCTCGTTGGAGGTTTGGTAATGGGCGGAATCTTCAATGCATTTGCAGTCAATGATTTTATGGAATTAAATCCGCTTCACCATGTTTTAATAGGTGGATTCATGTTTGGTATGGTATTCATGGCAACTGATCCTGTGTCAGCTGCTCAAACGAACACGGGTAAATGGATTTACGGATTCCTCGGAGGATTATTTGCTATCATGATTCGCGTTTTTAACCCGGCTTATCCTGAGGGTGTAATGCTCGCGATCTTGTTCATGAATGTGATGGCTCCGATGATCGATCACTACGTTGTTCAATCAAATATCAAAAAGCGTCAAAAAAGAGCTCAGGTTGTAGCTGCATAAATTAGAGTTATGGCAATAAATAAAGACAGTAACGTATTCACATTTGGCTTTGCAATCGGAATGGTTGTAGTTGTTGGAACTGTTTTGGCAGTTGCTGCAATGGGACTTAAAGACCGCCAAAAAGCCAACGTTCAACAGGAAAAAATGAAAAATATTCTTTCCACAATTGGTGCAATGGAAGCTGATAGCGACCGTTCAAAGGCTAAAGGTCTTTTCGATAAGCACGTTGTGGAGCAAAAAGTTTTTAATGCTAATGGCGAAATCATGGAAGATGCGCCTGAAGCGTTTAAAATTGATGTGAGAAAAGAATATAAATCTCTGCCAGAATCGGAACGTCACTATCCATTATACGTTTGCAAAAAAGACGGAGAGAAATATTTTGTAATTCCAATGGTCGGAACCGGACTTTGGGGACCTATTTGGGGTTACATTGCACTTAAAGGTGATATGGAAACAATTTACGGAACTTCATTTGACCACAAAGGTGAAACTCCGGGATTGGGCGCTGAGATTTCTCAGTCATCATTCCAGGAGCAATTTGAAGGAAAAACAATCTTCAATGAAGAAGGTAAATTTGTTTCTGTTGGTGTTCTCAAGACAGGTGCTGAAGGTGATAAGCATGCTGTTGACGGCATCACCGGTGGTACTATCACATCTAAAGGTGTTGATGAGATGATCTACAGAACTATTGGAACTTATGTTCCTTATTTCAAAACCAAAAAAGCTTAGGAGCTATGGCAGAAGAAGTAGCAGAAAAAGATATGGTTGAAGAGAAAGAACCATTATTCTCTAAGAAAAACCGCAAGTTATTAACTGATCCATTGGATGATGACAATCCAATTACCGTTCAGGTTTTGGGAATTTGTTCAGCTTTAGCGATTACCGTACAGGTACAGCAAGCTATCATCATGGCATTGTCAGTTGTTTTTGTAATGATAGGAGGTAACCTCATCATTTCATTGATGCGTAATATTATCCCAAACCGAATTCGAATTATTGTTCAACTCGTGGTAATTGCATCACTTGTAATTTTAGTTGATCAAATCCTGAAAGCATTTGTTTACGATATCAGTAAAGCACTTTCAGTATTTGTGGGTCTGATCATTACGAACTGTATCATCATGGGACGTTTAGAGGCATTTGCCCTCGGTAACAAACCATGGCCTTCAATCCTCGATGCGGTTGGTAACGCTGCCGGTTACGGTTGGATTTTGATCGCAGTAGCAGTTGTTCGTGAATTCTTTGGTTCTGGAGCTATCAGTTTCCCTGGAGTGGGACAGTTGCAAATTATTCCTCAGGGGTTTTACGAATTTGGCTACATGAACAACAATATGATGATTTTGCCGCCCATGGCGCTTGTAACAGTAGGGATCATTATTTGGATACAGCGTTCTAAAAACACGAAATTGATCGAAGATTAAGAAACTATTTTAATAGAGAGTTATGCAAGATTTAGTAAACATATTTGTCAAGTCGATATTCGTTGATAATATGATTTTCGCATACTTTTTGGGTATGTGTTCTTACCTGGCAGTTTCAAAAACTGTTAATACGGGAGTCGGACTTGGAGCAGCTGTAATATTCGTATTGGGTATTACTGTTCCAATAAACTACCTTCTTGAAAATTATGTCTTAAAAGAAGGAGCTCTTACATGGATTAGTGATGACTTTGCCAGCATCGATTTGAGTTTCTTGAGTTTCATCATGTTCATTGCAGTTATTGCATCAATGGTACAGCTTGTAGAGATGGTTGTTGAAAAATTTGCCCCATCACTTTACGGAGCACTAGGTATTTTCCTTCCTCTTATCGCGGTAAACTGTTCAATTTTGGGTGGTTCACTCTTTATGCAGGAAAGACAATATGCTTCAATTGCTGAAGCAACTTCTTTCGGATTGGGATCTGGAGTAGGTTGGTTCCTCGCAATTGTTGCTATTGCTGCTATTCGAGAAAAAATACGTTATTCTGATGTTCCTGCACCTTTGCGCGGACTCGGAATTACATTTATCATCACTGGACTCATGGGGATTGCTTTCATGAGCTTCATGGGAATTGAACTTTAATTGTTAACAGATAGATAGTAAGGCATGACGACAACAGTAATACTTACAATTGTAATTTTCCTCGCGCTTATTTTGTTATTGGTAGCGGTATTGCTTTTTGCTAAAGCAAAACTGAGTCCATCAGGTGCAGTGAAGATTGAAATTAACGGTGAAAAAACAATTGAAACTGAAGCTGGGGGCACTTTGCTTTCTACGCTCGGTAATAATCAAATCTTTTTACCTTCTGCCTGCGGTGGAGGTGGTACTTGTGCAATGTGCAAGTGTCAGGTACACGATGGAGGTGGTGAAATTCTACCTACTGAAAAACCATACTTCACGAGAAAAGAAGTACAAGATGACTGGAGACTCGGTTGCCAGGTGAAGGTTAAAGACAACATGAAGATCGAAATCCCTGAAGAGATCTTTGGAATTAAGAAATGGGAGTGTGAAGTTGTTTCAAACTACAACGTATCCTCTTTTATCAAAGAGTTTGTTGTAAAGTTACCTGAAGGTGAAAATCTCGACTTTGAGGCTGGTGGTTACATCCAAATTGATGTTCCAAAAATTGAAGTTGATTTCAAAGACATGGACATCACAGCTCACCCTGATATGCATGAGGATCCTAAAAGATTTCAAAAAGAGTGGGATGATTTTGGCCTTTGGGATCTGAATATGAAAAACGATGAAGAAATTTTCAGAGCATATTCAATGGCAAACCACCCTGCTGAAGGGAATATTATCAAGCTCAACATCCGTATTGCTACTCCACCATGGGATCGTTCTAAGAACTCATGGATGGATGTAAATCCTGGAATTTGTTCCTCTTATGTATTTACGCGCAAGCCGGGAGACAAAGTAACCATTAGTGGACCTTACGGTGAGTTCTTTATCAAAGATACTGATGCTGAAATGCTCTACATTGGTGGTGGTGCAGGTATGGCACCAATGCGTTCACACTTATTTCACCTTTTCCACACATTGAAGACAGATCGTAAAGTTACGTTCTTCTATGGTGGTCGATCTAAGCGTGAGCTTTTCTACCTTGAAGACTTTAGACAAATTGAAAGAGAATTTCCAAACTTTAGTTTTCATGTAGCACTTTCAGAACCCTTAGAGGAAGATAACTGGAAAGAAAAGAAGAGTTTAGATGACGATGAAGGAGACGGCTTCCTCGGTTTCGTTCACGAAGCTGTGATTGAACACTACTTTGAGAATCACGATGAACCTGAGGAGGTAGAAGTGTATTTCTGCGGACCTCCATTGATGAATCAGGCAGTTCTTAAAATGTGTGATGATTGGGGTATCCCTGAAGAAAACGTTTCATTTGACGACTTTGGAGGATAATCTCCCCAATTGAAAATTGATACAAAGGCTCGCTTTTAGCGGGCCTTTTTTATTTGGTTACAGTTCCACGAAATCATTTTCATCGAGGTAACAAAGTACTGTTTTATCTACTTCAATTCCCATCTCATTGATGACAGACGCGTAATTGTTGAGTTGTTCCTGGTGCTCAAACGTTCTCCCTCCGGTTTTAAAATCGAATAATTGGACTCTGTTCTTTTCGGTCAGAGCCACTTTATCGGGCCTGTAGGTTGATTTGCTGGCAGGAACGTAGAGTGAGCGTTCTGAGAGTGAGTTAGGTGAAAGGATAGCATCTGAATAATCAGATTGTAAAACGTTATCAATCCAGTTTTCTATTTGGTTTATCTCAGTCTCGTTCAACCTGTGAATCTCGCTCATCTGACTGATGAGCTCTTTCAATTGGTTCTGACCATTAGCTTTTTCCAGTATTTCGTGCGTGATAGCTCCCAGCTGTGAAGCCGTTTTTTCTGATACCTGAGAATATTGAACTTTGGGTCTCGATACTTTTAGATCCTTTTTGTGATCGTAAAAGTGAAAACTGTGACCCGGCATTGTGTTCACCTTCTCCTTTGATTTTTTTTCTCGTTGGCTTACAGGAGTTCCATACGTGAATGTTACATCATCATCAGATTCTGTAAACTGAGGAACATGTTCTCGAATCAATCCGCCAGTTTTTGATTCAGTCGCTTCACTGGAGAAACCGTAAAGTTGTTCCTCAGCTCGTGTGAAAGCTACGTAGAGCAAATTGAGCGAATCTACTTTTTCTTCCTGTTCTTTTTCTTCCTGATCATTTTTAAACCGGGTATATTTAACCTGATTACCACTTAATTTGATTTGCATAAATGGCAATTCAGCTTCATTGGTTTCAACCCATTCTGTTTCAATTTTTTTCAAGTTATTATCGAGATAAGGACAAATCACTACTGCACTTTGCAAGCCTTTTGATTTGTGCATAGTCATTATTTGCACTGCATTTTCATGGGGCTGCGTTTCAACATTGATTTTTTCTTTTTTGGATTCCAGCTCGTTGATGAAATTTGTGAGATTGTTTCCGTTTTTATCAGTGAATGACTGGATATACTCAGAAAGAGCAAGGAATGCAGCATTTTTCTCATTTCCGGGTAATTTGGAAATTAATTCCTCAAAGTTTTCAGCAATTGAATTTTTGCTGTTGATGTTAAAAGTTGAGTTGAGTGTTTTTTGAAGAAATGTGTCAAAGTCGTTTGATAAAAACCTTCTCGTCAAATAGTTTGATAATGATTCAGTAAGTAAATTGAGATTGTTTGCAGCTAAAAGAAATTCTACCCTGTAGTAATTTTCAGTAGGGGAGAGCAGCAGGTTGAAAAAGCTTATAGCGAGTCTGAACTCCGGTGTATTTCCCAAAATCGTGCTCCTTTCAGAATGCACATCAATATTATTGTTCTTGAGAATTGAAGCAATTTTATTGGAGTCCTGACCACTTCTAACAAGAATCATGATTTCAAAAGGTTTGTAAAGTCCGTTTTTGGTCAGATCCTGAATTAACTCAACCACCGAGTTTTCGTTTTCTTCTTTTGCCCATTTTTTGAACTCGTGTGAGTTGAGCCCTAACTCGTTGTTTTTCTCGTATTTGTGCAATGTAAATGAAACAAACCCATTGTTATACTTATGGTTAGGGGTTTGTTCAACATCATCGTACATTTTCCTGTGATCTTCAGATAAAATGTCTCTGGCTCTGGTAAAAAACTTTTTGTTGAAGCAGACAATTTTTTTCCAGGATCTGAAATTGTGATCTAAAGGATTGGTATCCTGTACATTTAAAAACGGAGCCTGCCACTCTGCAATAGCCTGATCGTTGTACGGGTTGTACAACTCAGGAAGAGCAACAAACTGCCGGGCTTCACCGCCTCTAAAGCGGTAGATTGCCTGTTTGGCATCGCCAACAATCAATGATGAACCACCCTGACTGAGAGCATTTCCGAAGAGCGGAATGAGGTTGTGCCATTGAATGATAGAAGTATCCTGAAATTCATCGAGCATGTAGTGCCTGTAATGTTCTCCCAACCGTTCGTAGATGAATGGAGCCGGCTCTGACTGTACTACATCGCCAATGCTTTTGTTGAAGTCAGAAATGTGGAGTGTGTTGAGTTGTTTTTTGAGCATCTCAAGATGTTCGCCTACAAGGCTGAGTGTGCCGGTTTTGAATACTTCATTGGCGATAATATTGTGATACGAGTATTGATTAAAATGCTCCATGATGGATTCGATGTAGCTGTGAGCCTTAGCGGTAATGGAATCACTATCGGGAACCTTTTTTTCCAGGCTTTTTTTAAACCACTTTTCGGGATTTTCATAAAAACCCGGTTCATCATCCCAAATTGTATCGAAATCTGCTTTTTTAAATGCGGTCAATCGCTTTGTGAGCGTTCCTCTGCTCACGTGTTCCTCTAAATTGTTTTTATGAATAAATGTTAATCCTTCTTCAGCTAATTCAATGATTTTCTTTTTGATTAACTCACATTCTTTTTGGTGTTTTTCAACTATTTTTTTGAATACATCGAGTTCAACATCTTCTAAAGAAGCTAATTCCCTGTTGTTGTTATCTCTTAAAAGCGGTTTGGCAAATTCAACAAGAAGATCGTTGATGTTCCAGGATTTTTCATTGTCTATTTGTTTTTCAACGAAATCCTCAAGGATTTTGGTAGGTAAACTATTGTTATTTCCTATCTCAAAAAGTAGTTCATTGACAGCCATTGTCAGCAAAGAATTGACATCTAATTCAACTTTGAAATTAGATGGAATCTTGAGGTCAAAACTGAACGATTTTACAAGCCGGTGTGTAAAGCTGTCGATTGTACTCACAGAAAAATCACCGTAGTGGTGGAGGAGCGAAAAGAGAACACTCTTTGAACGCGATCTTATTTCAGTTTCGTTGAGATTTGTTTCATCAATTAATTGTTTCAGTAATTCTGCTTCTTGGCCTTTTAATTTATCACTTGTTGCAAATTGCTGGAGCGTAAACACAATACGGTCTTTCATCTCCTGCGCAGCTTTGTTGGTAAAGGTTATAGCGAGGATTGATTTAAAAGTATCTTCGTTTTCAGCGGTTAATACCAGATGCAAAAATCGCTTGGCTAATTGAAACGTTTTACCTGATCCGGCTGATGCTTTTAAGACAATTAGTGACATTTAGTACTGTATGTTAAATGAATCTTTAATATCTTCGAAACTAACAATTTTCGTTTTTCAACGTTTTGAAAGATACAATGAAAAAATTTTTAAGCATATTGATATTGCTGTTTTTCTCAACAGTATTGGTCAGAGCCCAGGTAAAAGAGGGCCAACTTATCGTGCAATTGCACAACAATGCAAATGCTGAAGAATTAACGCATGACATGAATAATTCATTTGGCAATCAGGTAATTCAAAAGAGTAAAGAGTTATCTGGAAGAATGAACATGCACCTCATTCACTTTGACACCAACATTGCTGATCTGGATAAACTACTCGGTGTTTTCGGTTCTGACCAAAGAACGATTGCAGTGCAGCCCAACCACACGAATGTTGAATTGCGCGACAAAACTCCTAATGATCTCGATTATCCGGCTCAATGGGCTCTGAATGAAACAAAATTGGGAAACATGGCAGCTCCCACAGCCTGGGATTACTCAACCGGAGATACAACAGCAACCGGTGAAAAAATTGTGATTGCAGTTGTGGACAACGGTTTTGAATTGAGTCATCAGGATTTATCTTTTTTTGAAAATACCAATGAGATTCCCAACAACAATATTGACGATGACCAAAATGGGTATGTCGATGACGTGAATGGCTGGAATGTTTATAACGATAATAATATTATTCCTACTCAGCAACACGGATCTCACGTTGCCGGAATTGCTGCAGCCAAAGGAAATAATAACCAGGGCGTAACCGGAGTTGGTTGGGGAATGGATGTTCTCCCGATTGCAGGGTCAAGTGGATCAGAGGCAGTTGTTCTTGCAGCATATGGTTACATACTGGAAATGCGAGCTCTTTACAATGAAACAAATGGACAAAAAGGGGCTTTTTTAGTAGCTGCTAATTCGAGTTTTGGGATCAATTATGCAGATGCCTCACAATACCCGCTTTGGTGTAATTTTTTCGACTCTCTTGGAGCTGAAGGTGTTTTGAGTACAGGAGCTACTATCAATGGAAATATTGATGTTGACCAGTTTGGCGACATGCCCACAACCTGCTCAAGCCCGTATTTGTTGTCAGTAACCAACTTGACTGAAGACGCAGTTAAAAATACGGGAGCTGGTTACGGAACAACTCATATTGATATAGCAGCTCCGGGAACCGGTATTTACAGCACTGTTCCTTCAAACTCATATTCAAACTCAACAGGTACCTCCATGGCAGCACCTCAAGTTGCCGGAGCTATTGGTTTGTTGTACAGTGCAATGTGTCCTGATCTAATCAATCTTTACAAGCAAAATCCCGATAGTATTGCGCTTTATGTTAGGGAAGCAATTCTCAAAGGTGCTGACACGCTTTCCATGCTTCAGGGAACATCAGCTACCAATGGAAAGCTAAATTTGACTAGAGCGATTGAAGAAATGCTTCGCTACGATTGTACTGATATTTCGTTTGAATCCTCTCAGGCAAATTGTGAGCCATGTGGTGCTGAAGTAGTTGTCAATTTAAAATACGGTGTTGCACCCATAGAATATTACTGGAACGATGGATTAGTAACCGGCAACAATGTCCGTTCTGATATGTGTTCCGGAAATTATTCAGTTACCGGGATTGATCGCTACGGAAATGGCAAAGTAGTAAATATTGAAATTGCGCAGTTCGATTCAATCGTACTGACTTCTCAAGTAAACTTGATTTCATCTCCAAATGCTAAAGATGGCTCTATTCAGCTCCAGGTAAGCGGAGGAAATGGCAATATTGAATACGAATGGTCAACGGGTGACACAACTGATGCAATTCAAAACTTAAGTCAGGGAAATTATAATGTGACTGTTACAGATTCTACAGGCTGTTCTGTAACGAAGTCGTTTGATATGGTTTTGAGCGGCAAAGATGAAGTCACTGAAAATGACATTAAAATTTATCCAAATCCAACTAAAGGTATGGTAACTGTCAGAACCGGAGGTGCTCGCGAATTAACCCTCGATGTTCTCGATGTCGTGGGTAAAGTGGTTCTGACCGAAAGGCTCGATAAACAATTGATCGACTTAACGGGTTTACCATCCGGACTTTATATTTTCAAAATTCATAGTGACGGAAGTCCCGTGAAAACAGAAAAAGTAATTGTGAGATGATGAAGTGGAGTTGGTTATTATTTGCTTTAACGGTATTTGCGGGATGTCAACGTGATGTTGAAGTTCCTGAAGCTAAATCTGTACAGGATAAAATTCCGGAGCCTACTCCTCATGAACTGAGAATTCCGCAGGGCTTTGGTGATTATTACCGCAATCCTGATAATCCTTTGACACTTGAAGGCATTGCATTGGGAAAAAAACTGTTTCACGATCCTATTTTGAGTGATGGCAACAAACAGAGTTGTGCGAGTTGTCACGTACAATCTAAAGGTTTTTCTGATCCACGCAAGGTGAGTCCGGGTGTTGCTCCGGGAGCCATCGGAACGAGGAATGCAATGGCATTGATCAACCTGGCATGGAGGAGAGAGTTCTTTTGGGACGGAAGATCATTCTCTCTTGAACATCAAGCGCTCGATCCGGTAGCAAACCCAATTGAGATGAATTTACCATGGCCACAAGCTGTTCAAAAACTGAAGGCTCATGATGAATATCCATTGTTATTTGAGAGAGCGTTTGGAGTAGAAGACTTTGATTCAACTCATGTTGTAAAAGCTATAGCACAGTTTGAAAAGACATTGATATCTGCCGATTCAAAGTACGATAAATACTTACGCGGTGAAGCCACTTTAACAGATCAGGAAAGGTTTGGTATGGATTTATTCATGAGTGAAGAGGCAGATTGCTTCCATTGCCATAATGGCGTTACTTTTACTGATAACTCTTTTCGTAATAATGGGTTGCAGGAAACCGTAAATGACTCTGGTTTGGGAGCTATAAATGGTAATCCCAGAGATATTGCCAAATTCAAAGTTGTTACGCTACGGAACATTGGATTTACAGCACCTTATATGCATGATGGGCGCTACCAAACTCTTGAACAGGTCATCAATTTTTACAGCGATAGCGTCAATCAACAAAGTCCAAACATTGATCCTGTTATGCTTAAGAGCAATAGAGTAAATGGCTCATTAAATTTAACAGGCGAAGAGAAAGAAGCTTTAATAGCTTTTCTCAATACACTAAATGACACTTCTTTTATCGAGAATGAGCGATTAAGCAGTCCTTTTGAATAAGACTTTTAACGATAAAGTGTTACAGAACCTTTTTTTGTGATATTCTGGACTTCGAGGATATAATAATACGTTCCAACAGCTACATCTTCTCCCGAGAAGTTTTTGCCGTTCCAACTCGCAAAACCACCTTCGTTTTCAAATATCAAGGCTCCCCAGCGGTTGTAAACTCTCAAACTCAAACAGTTCACAACATTTCCGTTACTCTTTACTTCAAAGTAGTCGTTAACTCCGTCATTATTTGGAGTAATAACGTTTGGCGTTTTGAGGTTCAGTAAAGTCTCTAAATATTTTGGACTGATGTTAACCGCAGTAGTGTCGATACAACCATTAGGTGATTCAGCAATTAGCACCAGGTCTAATTCCAAACCATAGGCAAAATCAAGACTTTTCAATTCATCAGTAGTGTATGGTTCTCCATTGAGTAACCACGTTGAGTTTTCAGTATTGGCACTGAAGTTTTCAACCTCAATTTTTGGTTGTTCACAGCCCGGAATTATGGTGTAATTGAACTCAGCTTCCGGCTCCTGATAAGTTTGTACTTCAACTAGGGCTGTATCAGTACAGCCCAGGCTATCAGTAACTCTTATTTCATAATTGCGCGGATTTGTAATCCTTGCAACAATACTGTCTCCCTGATTGTATTCAATGTCCTGTCCGGGGCTTATTGAATAGTTCAGAGGTTGAATTCCGTCAGAAACATTAAAGGTCATAGGAACTTCAGATCCTCTGCAAACAATTGTATCAAACCCACCAAAAAGTGACATAACTGATAAAGTTACAGATGCTGAATCAACACAACCTAAACTATCAGTTACTGTAACCGAGTAATTCGTGGTTTGATCAGGGAACACAACCGGATTGGCTGATGTATCATTGTCAATTTCAGAACCCGAAGACCATTGATAATTTGATCCGGCAGGACCTGTAGGGTTACCACCAAGCATAGCTCCACGAGTTCTGCATATATAACGGTCAGATCCGGGATTGATATTGGGTAATTCCTGAACTCTTACATCGATACTGTCGGTAGATTGACATCCATTAGCATCAGTGAGCGTGACAACGAAAGTTGTATCAGTAGGAGTCAAAACAAACGGTGAAGCTGAAGTTGAGTCGCTTAGAAAATCACCGTTATTCCAAACAAAGTCTCCGCTACCAAATGCGAAAATTTGAGTAGTATCGCCATCACAGGCAAATGTATCTGGCGATGTAGATAGAGTAGGGTTTGGGTTAACAACAAGATTTACCGTATCTGATCCGGTGCAGGTGTCATTTGTCGTGTTTACGATGTAACTCTGTGAGTTGGATGGGGCAACCAAAGGATTAGATAAGGTGCTGTCATTCATATTGACATTCGGACTCCACGCATAATCAGTAAAAGGAGGTGAAGTGGGATTTGCTCCAAGAAGAATTGAATCACCAACACAAATTGCTCTATCAGGGCCGGCATTAGTTGGCACTTCTGGTTGTGTTACAACATTGATTGAATCAGTTGCAGCACAACCATTTGTATCAATGTAATCTACATAATAAGTTGTGTCATTAGGAGGGAAGAATCTCGTTGGTACAGCGGTTTGATTAGAAATAAAGTAATTGGAAGTCCAAACGAAGCTCGGTACATCAGGATTTAATTCCAATGTATCTCCCGGGCATAAAAAGTAATTCGTACTGAGATCGAGTGTATCTGGTCTGTTAATAATGACCGTTACAGTATCAGTCGTTGAACAAGAGTTAGAATCAGTAATTTCTAATACGTAATCTGTTGAGCCAATCGGTGAAGCATCTGGAAATAGTACATTAGGATCTGAAAGTCCTGCTGTGGGTGTCCAGCTAACAGTTTCTCCAACGCCTAAAGATCCGCCACCAATTGTAGTCGTGTCACCAAAACAAATACTGGTATCCTGGCCGGCATTAGCAAATACTTGAGTAATGATAACTGATAGAGATTTGTTCACAACACAACCATTGTTGCTTGTTACAGTAGCCTGAACTGAACCAGTGTTACCTGTCCAGTTAATCTCTAACTGGTTTGTACCAGAACCAGAAATGATATTTCCACCATTAACTGTCCAATTGTAGGTAGCTCCCTGTATATTTGGAAGAGAGTAGGTCTCCTGGCTCTGACCACTACAAACTAACTCAGGCCCCTGAATTTCCTGATTTATTTCAAAAGGTTGAACGTCAATAGCGTAGTTCTGAGTAAAAGTTTTTGGCGGACAACCATTATCTCGTACAGCAACATTAAATGTGTAAGGAGCATTTCTTCCCTGAGCACAAGTTGTTTGCCAGCACAATTGAGTTGTAATTGCACTATCGCCAGAAAGGGGTGCAAGAATATTTGCTGAAGGACTAACCAAGTTTGGGTCAAAAATATTACCCGTTGCATTCATGAAAAGCGAATCACCTTCTTCGTCAAAGTAATCTAAGTCAATACAGAAGGAGTCTCCGGCAGTAACCTGATATTCAACAGGTGATAGTGCTGTTGTGTCGAGATTTGAAGTGTCCTGTGCAGGGTTTGGGTTGGGCGGACACTGAACAACCAATAGCTGAATATCTCTTCGAGTAACACTTATCAATTGACCGTTTCTGTATTCTTTAATTTCAACTGCTGCAGCATAATTGCCGGGATTACTTGCTCCAAATTGAGTTGTTCCTGTAGTTGGATTAATAGATTGAAAACCTGTATTTCCAAATATTTGATTCGTTGAAAAACCAGGTCCCCAGGTGACTAGGTTTGGTGGGTTAGGGTATGGATCAAAATTAGGACTGCTGTAGGCTGGCCCTGGTGAAGCACTTGAAGTGTTTCCATCATATGGTTGTTCCAGAGAATAAACTAATGAATCCCCATCCGGATCAATTGCAGAGTTCGGAATAAATGTAGTGTCATCCTCGCAGATGAAAGATACAAGCGTATCATTAAAAGCAGCCGAACTATTTGGAAGTAGATTACCGCTACCATCAGAGGGAATAAAAACCTTGTACGTTAATGCTTGGTTACCAGAGTTTTGAAGGTTTACAATTCCTCCCGGCCTGCAACAGCGATCGTAAAGAATATGATATCCTTCATTGGAAGGAGCTAATGATACAATGGTTGAATATTCTACGAGTGCAACACAATTGCTGGTAGAAAAATTACAACCGGGAGGAAGGTTAGGGTCTATTATACCAACACTAACAGTATCCATGGTAGCAGTAGATACAAAATCTACACCAAATTCATTGATAAAGCCTTCGTAAATTCCAATATCAATAGTAGGTTCAGGAAAAGTATTCGGCCAGTTAACAGAATTACAATCCATATATGCCTGAAACCTAATCCTATATTCTCTGTTTCCCGGAAAAGTACTGGATGGCCCCAGGTCTTCATAACTCATGTTTCCACCGATAAGGTGAGTGGCATGTGAAAGGCCCGGAATTATGGTAGCGATTATCGCTAATAAAAGATATAACTTTTTCACAGAGCTGATTTATTTCAAAGGTTCGTTTGTAGCTTCGAATTTATGAAATAAAACCTACTCAGGTCAATTAAATGTTAGTTTTTAGCTTTTTGCTCCTCTTTACGTCTCTTGCGTTCAGCCAATAAGAAGCGTAATTCTTTACCCATTTGTCCGGAAATAGCAGAATTCTCCTCAGCTCTGCGGGTTAAGTATGGAATAGTGGACTTAACCGGACCGTATGGCAAATACTTGGTTACGTTGTAACCTTCATTCGAGAGGTTGAAGCTGATGTTATCACTCATTCCGTAAAGCTGAGCAAAATAGATAGATGGATGATCGTGCGGTATGTCCATGTCATCCATCAAATCGACAAGTTTGTAGCAGCTCAATTCGTTGTGCGTCCCACAACTGAACTCCAAATAATCGAGGTTCTGAATAGCGATTTTTATTCCGCGATCAAAGTCACGGTCTGTACTCTCTTTATCGGGTTGGATAGGAGTGCGGTACCCCATTTTCTTGGCGCGTTTATGTTCTTTTTCCATATAGGCACCGCGTACAAACTTAATCCCGAGAACAAAGCCTTCTTGCTTTGCTTCTTCAATCATCCTTTCAATAACAGGCAACATAGAGTGCTTGTACATCTGGAAAGTTGTGTAAACAATTGCCTGCTCCTTGTTGTATTTGCGCATCATTGACGCTATGAGTTGATCGATAGCCGGCTGAATCCAACTTTCTTCAGCATCGATGTAAATAGGAATTTTGTTTTCGTTGGCACGCTTACAAATTTTATCAACACGCCTCACAACACGAGCAAATGCTTCTTTGTCTTCTTTTGAAAGTTCACCGCCTTCCGATACCCTTTCGAGTAAATCGAAACGAGCGATACCTGTAATCTTCATGCAACTCACCGGAATGTGAGGTGATGATTTGGCTTTGTCAATAACACGAATTAATTCTTCAGCAGTATGATCAAAAGTCTCTTCATCTTTCAATCCTTCAACAGAGTAGTCGAGAATAGCACCTATGTTTCCCTTTGCGAGATCAACAATGGCTTTATTCTCACATTCTTCGATTGTTTCACCACCACAAAACTGTCTAAAAACTGTTTGCTTCACTATTCCTGAAATAGGTAAGTTAAGCTTTAATGCAACTTTAGTGAGTTTGGTTGCGAGCTTCACAACCCAGCTGTATTGCATCAGGCGGAATATAAAAACAGAAAAAGCAAGATCACCATCGCTTTTGTTAGCGAAGGCAACCTTGCTATTACTAAAATCTATTTCGTTTCTTTTTCTGGAATCAGTTTCTCTTGTCATAAGCTAGCTAAAAAACACCCCAAAGTAAAGGCATATTCTTTAGCTGTAAAACATCAACCATAAAGATTGTTCAATTATTCTTTGTCCTTTTGATAGTTTAACATTTCATCAATCGTGTTCGTAGAAACGCTGTGGTAGTTAGGACGAGCCTTTTTATAAATTGCTGTGGCTCGCTTTTTAGAAGGATCTGCTTCGGTCAGAGCCGAGTATAGCGGAACGAGGAATTTTCTGCGACCTACCGATACCAGGAAGCTTTCCAGCGCATCATCTGCCGGCTTGTAATTGTGCTTGATTGTGTGCTCAAACCAGGCCGCTAATATTTCGCTGTTTCCAGACTTTGTAAAACCAAATGATTGATCCAATTCTGTCATTTGTTCGTTTGAGAGCGTATCAGGTAAGTTTCTCAAAAAGTGCAACCACTCGTGAGAAGACCATCCTGCCGTTTTCAGTTCCTTAGCTTCAAAAGCACCATCGCTCCAGGCTTTAAGAGCAGATTCTACACGTTGAAAACGCTCACTGGTAACTTCGGGAGCGTTATCAGGAATACCTGGACCGTAAATCCAGTCGTTGAGTCTGAGTTTTGCTTTTAGTGCTGTGTCAGAACTCAGTAAACTTGAGTCGAGGTAGCTCACAAATTTTTCTGTTGTCATCGTTTCAAAAGCAAACTTCTCAAAATAAGTGTTGAGAAATTTGTCAAACTTCTTGCGACCGTATAACTCTTCGATTTTCTCCAGAAAGAAAGCTCCTTTTTCGTAAGCTACGCTGGTCATACCATCATCAGGGTTCCGACCATCGAGATCTAATTTCAACCATGTGTCACGAGCAGGAAGGTCAGCAACTTCTTTCTTGAGATCTTGCATGCCCAGTTCACGCAACATGTTTACGTAATCTTTTCCGTAGAGCTCTTCCATGATTCTGCGCTCAAAGTAAACAGTGAAGCCTTCGTTTAACCAGAAGTCATTCCAGTTTGCATTAGTGACGAGGTTACCACTCCAGCTGTGAGCGAGCTCGTGAGCGATAAGCGATGTAAGTGAGCGATCTCCTGCAATGATAGTTGGAGTAGAGAATGTCAATCTCGGATTTTCCATTCCGCCAAACGGGAAAGATGGAGGGAGAACAATTACATCATAGCGTCCCCAGCGGTATTTTCCGTAGAGTTTTTCAGCAGCAACGAGCATACTGTCCATATTCGCAAACTCATTTGCTGATGCTTCAATCATTCCGGGCTCAGCATAAACACCGGTTTGCTCACCGATTTTTTGGAACTCAACATCACCGATTGCCATTGCCATGAGGTAAGAAGGAATCGGTTCAGTCATTTTGAATTTGTAAATGCCATCAGCGTTTTTCTTAACCGGGTTTTCAGCACTCATGAGCGTGAGAAGCTCTGGACGAGATTTAACCTCGGCTTCGTAAGTGAAACGAATTCCGGGGCTGTCCTGGCATGGGATCCATGTACGAGCAAGAATAGCCTGAGATTGTGTAAAGAGGAATGGATTGTTTTTGTCGTGAGTTTGTTGGGCGTTCAACCACTGAAGTGCTTCAGCATCTTTAGATGTACTGTAGTTGATAGCAACCCATTCTGCACCTTCAGGAAGTTTGATCACGAGCGGCTGACCCAAAACAGGATCGTTGTCACCGAGATAATAGTCAGCTTCATCAGCTCCGTCAACCAACACCTTGTGGATATCGAGATTTCTCGTATCAAAAACAATTGAGTCGGCATTGTTATTTTCAATATCCCATGTTGCAGATGCTTTGATCTTTTTCGTTTTGAAGCTTACCTGAGCAATCCAGTTCAGGTGTTTTACAGCAGCTTCCAAAGGTTTCGCATAAGAGTGAGGATCTGACCAGTCTTTAGGTATATCAGCTTGTTTCATCTCTGTTTTGGTTTCTTTTGAACCGCAACTTGCTATTAGCAATCCTACAATGAAAAGTAATGCAATGTTTGTGTATCTCATGTGTTTTTATTTTAAAGCACCACAAATCTAAAGATTCTTTACTACTGCACTTAATCTATTTGCTGTTGACAAGTTTTTTTGGTCAATATGGCATTTCAACTTTGGCTGATTTACATTAGTTGGGAAATTTTAGCGGCAATATGTACATTGTATTTGATACTGAAACCACTGGTTTACCCCGTGATTATAATGCTCCTGTAACTGACAGCGAAAACTGGCCCAGGTGTGTCCAGTTAGCGTGGCAAATTCACGATAAATGGGGTGAACTCATAGAGGTCAAAAACTACATCATCAAGCCAGATGGCTTCACGATTCCATATAATTCTGAAAAAATTCACGGCATTTCCACTGAGCGTGCAATGCGCCAGGGTGTGGAATTGGAATGGGTGCTCAAAGAATTCAATGAAGCGCTCCAAAAAGCTGATTTCGTTGTAGGGCAAAACATCGGCTTTGACATCAATGTCATGGGGGCCGAGTTCCACCGAATGGATGTTGAAACTCCTATGATGAACATGGAGAGCCTCGACACTTGTACAGAGAAAACGGCTAATCTCTGTCAGATCCCGGGCGGACGAGGCGGTAAATTCAAACTCCCCACGCTTACCGAGCTCCACGAACATCTCTTTGATGAAGCTTTCAACGAAGCGCACAACGCCAGTGCCGATGTGGAAGCAACAGCCCGCTGTTTCCTCGAGCTCGTGAGAATTGAGAATTACACCGAACACGAGCTACACGCTGATCCGGGCTACCTGACAGAATTCAAAGAAAAGAACCCAAAACCGTTTGAGTTAATCGGGCTGAATATTGAACCGTATACGCCTGATCACGAAGAGTTTGAAGATGTTGAAACACAGTCAGAACCGGATCTGACCAAAGAAGAGATTGAAGATAACCTCAAAGAACTTGAAGAGGTTACGTTCTCACATCTTCACAATCACACTCAGTATTCTGTTTTACAGGCTACCACTAAGCTCGATGCCATGATCGAAAAAGCATCGAAAGACGGAATGCCGGCTATCGCCATGACAGATATGGGAAACCTGATGGGGGCTTATCTGTTCACTCAAACTGTCATTAATTACAACAATTCGTTAAAGGCAAAAAAAGAGGAAGGACAGGAGGTTGACGCTGTTGAAGTGAAACCGATTGTCGGTTGTGTGTTTAATGTTTGTAAAGATCACAACGATAAATCGAAGAAGGATAACGGAAATCAGGTTGTGTTGATCGCCAAAAACAAAAGAGGTTATCACAACCTGGCAAAGATGTCATCAATCGCGCATACTGAGGGTTTTTACTACGTTCCGCGAATCGATAGAGAGATTGTAGAGAAATATAAAGAAGATGTGATTTGCCTCACGGGTAACCTGAGTGGTGAAGTGCCTAATCTGGTTCTGAATGTGGGAGAAAAACAAGCTGAAGAGTCTTTGCTTTGGTGGAAAGAGCAGTTTGGTGAAGATCTCTACATCGAGTTGATGCGCCACGGTCAGGAAGATGAGGACAGAGTCAATAAAGTTTTGCTCGATTTTGCCAAAAAACACGATGTAGGAGTCGTGGCGACAAACTCGACATATTACCTCGATAAATCTGATGCGAATGCGCATGATATTTTGCTCTGCGTGAAAGACGG